>JAAZPN010000072.1 GCA_012797215.1 Chloroflexota bacterium
ATCTTTTCTTTGATTTGGTCCGGGGTGATTTTGATGATTTGCGTTCCTTCCAGGTCGATCGTATCCAGAATCTCCTGCGCGGAAACCCGCATCGCGCCGCTCAGGTTGATAGCTGAAACCATAAACGTGGGAGAGGAACTGACCAGGTAGATGCCAATGCCTGCCAGGATTGCCAACAGCGCCGAAGCCAACCGCCAGCTGAGCCTGACCATTGGCAATGAAGGCAGACCGATTTCGGTGCCCGAGTTTTCAGAGGGCACGTAAAACTTGCGCCGGTGCTGCGTGTATGCCGCGGAGCTTGGTTTTGCCATGTTCAGGTCCGCCCGCCGGACCGTGACTCGCGCTGAACTTTCGGCATTGCGTTTGGAATACTTATCCGGCTGCGGAATTGGTTTTCGGCGCGCGGGCTCAATCGTTCGTCGCGCTCTTACCTGATCCGCTCTGGTCATATTCTCGTAACGAGGTGCCATCTTAGTACCTAATCCTCATATTTTCGAATCGTCGCGTCCTGGTCTGCTTTCCGTTCCAGGGCTAGCGTGATCAGGCGGTCAACCAGGTCCGGATATTCCAGCCCCGAGACTTTCCATAATTTTGGATACATGCTGATGCTGGTGAAGCCTGGCATGGTATTGATTTCACTCAGGAAAAGTTCACCGGTCGTTCTATCCAGCAGAAAATCCACGCGTGAAAGTCCCGCTCCGTCCACCGCGCGATACGCCCGCAACGCGTATTCCTGAATAGCGCGGGTCATCTCCGCATCAAAAGGCGCGGGAATGATTGTCTCCGGGTCACCGCTCAGATATTTATCCTTGTAGGTATAGAAATCATCCTCCGGGATTATTTCTCCTGGCACAGAAACGATGGGAGTATCGTTTCCAAGAACGCTGATTTCTATTTCACGGGCGTTTATGCCGCGCTCTACCAAGACGCGCCGATCAAAACGGGCGGCTTTCTTTAGCGCTGCCTCAAGTTCTGCGCGATCGCGGGCTTTACTGATACCCACGGAAGACCCCAAATTGGCGGGTTTCACGAAAAGTGGGTAGGCAGAAATAGATTCTGAACGAGCGATGACCTCTTCCAGATAATCATTGATTTGGCCGCGGCTAAAAACCCGATAGGGAAGCACGGGAATCCCGGCATTTTGAAGAAGGTCTTTACAGACCGCTTTGTCCATGCAGGCCGCTGAAGCAAGCACCCCCGCGCCGACGTAGGCACAGTTCAGTATTTCGAATAAACCCTGGATGGTGCCGTCTTCCCCAAATGTGCCGTGCAAAACGGGGAAGATTACATCCAACTCGGCCAGCAAGTTTAAATTGGCGGCTTTACGCTGATAGAGGCCCACTTTTCCTTGCGTGTTGAGCAGGCTGACTTCGTACATATTGCTGGTGTCGCCGCTTTCGAATGCTTTCAAGGCATCCGTGCCGCTTAGCCACACGCCTTCCAAGGTAATGCCGATTTCAAGCACATTGTACTTGGCTGGATCCAGGACATCCAGAACGGAACGGGAGGATCGGAGCGATACAGCGTGTTCCCCTGAACGGCCGCCAAAAACTAATCCAAGATTCAACTTAGGCTTTGTCATTAAATTCACCTATCAACTCAATTTCCAGTTCAAGCTGGACGTCAAATTTTTCTTTCACGGTTTTCTGCGCTAAGCGGATTAGCTTCAGGTATTCCTCAGCGCTGGAATTTCCGTCATTGACGATGAAATTCGCGTGCAAACCGCTGAAGCGCGCATGTCCGTCTTGCAGTCCTTTCAGACCAGCAGCCTCAATCAGCCTTCCGGCGTAATCCCCGGTGGGATTTTTGAAGGTTGAGCCAGTAGAAGCGCCGGTTGGCTGAGTGGCCTGGCGTTTTTCTGACATCTCCGTCAGCGTTTTCCAAGCCGCCTCCCGCGAACTTCGCTCTGCTTTCAGAGTTGCCGAGAGAATCAGAACTTCTTTCTTTTCCCGTTTTAAATAGCTGCTTCGGTAAGCGAATTTGAGGTACTCTGCTGTCAGGGTCAGCTCTCCCTCGTTTCGCAGTAAAGCCTGGATGGAGATGAGCGACCGGGAAATATCCGAACCAAAGGCTCCCGCATTCCCATACACCGCGCCGCCAACCGAACCGGGCACGCTGCCGGCCCACTCAAGGCCGCTCAGCCCGCGTAGAGCGCTTTGCCGGGCAATATTGCTGAGATTCGCGCCACTTTCGGCAAAAATCATAGGCGGTGTTTGTTGCGTGTTAATCCGAATGTTGTGGCAGTGGTTCAGCAGGATGACGCCCTGGTAACCTTTGTCGCTCACCAGGATGTTCGAACCGCTTCCGATCAATTTGAACGGCACATCCAGGCTCCACAGCACGTTAGCGGCTTCCCGCATTTCATCTAAGGTATTGACTGCGATTAATCCCAGGGCAGGACCTCCCACGCGAGATGTGGTGTAGTTGGCCATACGCACGTTTTCCTGTAATCGCGCGCCAAATGTTTCCTGGAGTTTACGGATTGGAATGCTCATAAAGCAGCCTCCCCGTTTTCCCTGAGGATTTTTTCCCGCAGTAACGCGCAAATTTGAGGACCTTTTCCCGCGCTGAGGAAGACGATGACATCATTACCACTTAACTGCTGGCTGAGTGTATCCACGAGCGCGGTGTAATCGGGAATGTATTGGGCTTTCCCCTGCGGCATCAGCTCAACAATTGCCTGGGGGGTAAAGCCATCGTCTGACTCGCGTGCCGCGTAAATCCGGGTAATGAGGACCGAGTCAGCCAAATCCAGCGCGCGCGCGAATTCAGCTTGCAGAGTTTCGGTGCGAGTAAATGTGTGCGGTTCCCAAACAGCCCAGATTTTTTTGTGTGGAAATAGGTCCCGAGCGGCGCTTAGGGTCGCGCGGATTTGGGTGGGATGGTGTCCGTAATCGTTTATCAGAACTTCACCAGCGCTTTCGAGCGCGATATCAAAACGGCGTTCGGTGCCAGCATAATCAGCCAATGATGGCGCGCCTTTGGCTGCGCTGCCGCCTAAAACGTCGATAACCGCGAGCGCGGCAGTGGCGTTGGCGACATTATGCTTCCCGGGTATGTGGAGAATAAAATCGCCCAGTTTTTCAGGCGCGCGGTGGGATCTATAACGCGTCAGGCTAAAGTGAGAGGCGTTTTCTTGCCAGGAGTAATTCGTAACACGGTAATCGCAGCCTTCATTGAAACCATAAGTAAGCAACGTGATATCCGGGCGCAGCTCACGTCTCAGCAGAGTGGCTACACCTGGGTCGTCGCCGCATAAAATCGTTTTTCCGTGTGGCACGGAGCAATTGATGAAGTTTTCAAAAGCGTCTATGTAATCCTGCATGCTTGGAAAGCAGTCGGGGTGGTCGTGTTCAATATTCGTCACGACCGACACCTGTGGGGTAAGCCCAAGGAACATGCGATCGTACTCATCGGCTTCGATCACAAAGTGCCTGCCAACATCCCAGCGGGCATTTGTGCCAAGCTCTTTGATTTCCGCGCCGACGATGAAACTGGGGTCATAGGTCAGCGCGTCCAGCATGCAAATAAGCATCGCGGTGGTCGTGGTTTTGCCGTGAGATCCCGCCACAGCTATGGTTTCTTTTCCCCAGGTAAGCTCGGAAAGGAAACCTTCTCGCTTGATTACCGGGATCCCGGCGGCGCGAGCTGCCGCGACCTCAGGGTCATCATCCCTCACAGCGGAAGAGCGTACGACCAGGTCTGCCTGTAGCGCAAGCTGGGGGTCGTGCCCGAGGACCACCTGCGCGCCGCGTTTGCTGACCATCTGGAAATAGGCGGAAGCTGTCAGGTCAGAGCCGGTCACCTGGTACCCCTTTTCAAGGAGCACGACGGCAATCGCTGACATGCCAGTTCCACCAATTCCAATCAAGTGCACGCGCTTCATCAGACAAAAGCTCCAATCAGCATAAAGAAAGCAATCACCATGGCGTAGTAGACCACCGGAACGTTCATGTAGGTTGGGAAGGCAGACGCGAGGATTTTCGCGGCGTTCTGTCCCATTTCGGATGCCATATCGGGCGCGGTGATTGCCTTGAATGGGTAATTCGCTTCCGCCATGAAAAACCAAAGCGAGCTAACGATGATGTAACCATTGATTCCACCCAACAACCCGCCCGCAAGCATGTCGCGGAAGGGCCCGCGCTGAAATCGTATGTTCTCCGCAAAACGGCGCAGGTTTGGGGTCTGATAACCAGCAAAAGCACAGACCACAATGACGATCGTGCTGATCCAAAAGCGTTTGGAGCCGGTCAGGTCACCAAAGATTCTGGGAATGACCACTTCAATCGTAAAGAGCGCCAGAATGCTGGACGCGCAGACCACGATTTCTTTTCCGAAACCGCGCATCGCGCCAATCAGGACGAACAAGGCGACAAGAACGTAGAAGAGGACACTCAGGCTGATCATTGTTTGCGCTCCAGTTTCATGCTCCAGCCATTTCGAACAGCAGCTCCGATATCGCGAGCGCCGCATCGGGATTGGCGAGGGCGGTCATCGCGGCGCTCATAGCCGCCAGGCGCTGCGGGTCTGCCATCAAGGTTGTAATTGTGCGCAGCAAGCTGGTTTTAAGAGTTTCATCCTCCAGCAGCAGCGCCGCTCCGCGCTCAACCAGGTAATCCGCGTTTACCTTCTGATACTTCCAAGCGTAAGGGTAGGGCACCAATATCGCGGGCAGGCCAAAATAGGGATACTCGCCCAAAATAGATGCCCCGGCCCTGGAGACAACCAGATCCGCGCAAGCCAAAGCCGCGCCCATCTCGTGCAGATAAGGGAAAGCCTGGTAACGAGGTCCGAGCTGGTTGGTATGCTTTTGAATATCTTCCCAGTCCAGGTGCCCAGTCAGGTGGATTACCTGATATTCGTTAATCAGCTCCGCGGCAATTTCCATCACTGCCTGGTTGATAGAGCGGGCACCGCTGCTGCCGCCCAAAAAAAGTATTGTTTTGATTTGAGGGTCAAAACCGAAGTAAGCCTGCGCTTCAGCTTTTTGCCATTTTTTGAGTTCTTCTCGTAACGGATAACCTGTCACCGTGATTTTCTCCTGATGATTAAAAAACCTGCGTGATTCATCCACGCTGACCGCGATGCGGCTGGCAAAACGGGCCAGCACCTTGAGGGCGAGTCCTGGCTCGATATCCGGAACAAAGAGCAAAGACCGACGCCTGAGCCCTGCCACTGCCATCGGGATGGCAACGTAGCCTCCCGTGAAAAGGAGCGCGTCCGGATTGAACTCCTTGAGCAGCTGACGGGATTTCCAGTAGCCTTTCCAGAGCCGCAGCAGGTTGCCAGGCAGCTTTCGGAGAGAAACCCCATGCACGCCTGCGGCAGGCACGGCCTTAAAAGGAATTCCGGCGCGTTCCACCAGCGCTTTTTCCATGCCGCCTTCACTACCGATCCAAAGGAGCGTGTGAGCGTCATTCCTGAGAGTTTCCGTAACGGTCAGCGCCGGATACACTCCGCCACCTGTCCCGCCCGCGCAAATCAACAATCGCACTGGTCTGGCTCCTTTCCGCAGTTTCTTTTGCCACGCCGCGCCTGGCAACGTTCATCACTATTCCAAGTGCGCCCATCGTCGCCAGCATGCTCGAGCCGCCGGCGCTGATGAGCGGCAGGGCGTTGCCCGTAAACGGGAACAAGCCCACAATTACGCTGATATTCATCAAAGCCTCTAGGGCAATCCAGCTGGTGAGCCCGAAGCTTATCAGCGAACCAAGCTGATCCGGGGCGCGTTTGGCAATTACCATTCCACGCCAAAGCAACAGCACGTACAGCGTTACGACCAAAAACGAGCCAAGCAGACCTGTTTCTTCCGCGATTACCGCAAAGATGCTGTCAGTATGCGGCAGGGGCAGGCCGGTAAATTTTGTGTCAGCTTCTCCGATCCCAACGCCGAACATACCGCCTTTGATTATGGCTTCATAGATGCGCTGCACGTGGTATGAACTGCCGGTGAGGTCTTTGAGGCCGCTCAGATAGTCGCTGATGCGCGCCTGACCAGTGCGAGAGATGGAGACAACAATGGCGCCGATGCCGCCGACAAATACCACAAAAATCAACAATTTCTTGAGGTCGCCACCAGCCAGGAAGAAAAGCAAAATACCAAGCAATACGACCGTCGCAGCTGCGCTTAAATCCGGTTGAAGGACGATCATGCCGGCTGTGACGCCTACGATCAAGAGCAATGGCAGCAAGCCATCTCCCAGGAGGTTCATTGTGTCGTGGTGCGAGGAGAGCCAGAAAGAAAGGTAAAGAATGATGCCAAGTTTGGCGAATTCCGAAGGCTGGAAAGAGCCTTCGAAGAGCGCGCGGCTGGAATTGAACCGCACATCGTTTCGGATAAGCACAACCAACAGCAAAATCAGGACTACTGCCAGAGCCCAGAGAACAAAGGGTTTATAAATGCGGTAATCAATAAAGCTTAACCCCACAGCCATTCCAATGGAGAGCAGTACCCACATAATCTGACGCGTGAAGAGGTAGGTTGGTTTCTCACCCATACGCAAAGAGGCATCCAGGCTGGTGGAATATACCATTAGCAGCCCGATCACCAACAAGCTGGCAATAATCAGCAGCATCGGAACATCAAACGGCAGTTTGGATGCGCTGCTCCGACGCGCAGCCGGTTTCACGAAATCATTGGTCACAGCGCGTTCACCCATTGTCTAAAGTACTCTCCTCGTTCCTCAAAATCCTTGAAGGCATCGTAGCTGGTTCCGCCCGGTGAAAGCAATACTGCATCGCCTTCCCTTGCAAGTTCCGCAGCTTTTTGCACCGCTTCCTGCAGGCTTTCGCAGCGGGTAATGGTCTGTAAACTTTCGTTTGGTTTTATTGGTCCAAGCGCTTTCTGGATTAATTCCGCGGCTTCGCCAAACAAAACCACGTCCCGCACGCGCTTGTGCGTCAGCTCTGCCAGCTTTTCCCAGGGCAAGTCCTTATCCCTGCCGCCCAACAACAGAACAAGCGGGCTGTCAAAGGACTCCAGCGCGGCCAAAGTGCGCTCAGGGGCGGTAGCAATTGAATCGTTGTACCAATCCGCGCCGCGAGCGTTCCGTACAAACTCCAGCCTGTGTGGGACTCCGGTAAAGTCTTCCACAGCGCTCTGAATTGCTGGCAGCGCCAACGAAGCCGCAGCGGCAGCAGCGCAAGCTGCCAGAACGTTGCTGATGTTGTGCTGCCCACGCAATTGAATCCAATCCAGAGGCAGCATTTTGAGCTGCTGCCGGTCAATCTGCAGCCAGATAGAGTCTTTCTGGATGTAGGTGCCGTTCTGATTCCCGTCAGGGCGATTGAAACCGAAACTAATCAGGTCGCTCTTCAACTGCGTTGAAAGGTCCCACGAGCCGGCATCATCACGATTCAGCACTGCCACATCACCCTGATGCTGGTAATGCAAAATGCGGGCTTTGGCTGCTGTATAAGCCTGCATGGTTCCATGTCTATCCAGATGGTTCGGGGTGATGTTCAGGACCACCGCTACCTGCGGAGAAACTGTCATCAGCTCAAGCTGGAAGCTGGAAAGCTCGAGGATAACCAGGTCGTCTTCATGCATTTCCGCAACCTGGTCTATCAAGGGATTGCCGATATTGCCGCCGACCCAGGCGCGGCGCGGGCTGTTTTTCATCTCGTAATACATACGCGCCATCAATCCAAGCAGGGCAGTGGTGGTGGTTTTTCCCGCTGAACCGGTGATGCCTACGATGGGAGCCGGACAGGCTTCCATAAACACCTGCGAATCATTGGAAAGCTTTATCCCCCGGCGGGATGCTTCCTGCAAAAAGGGAATGTTGAGCGGTACACCGCCAGAAACGCAAACTAAATCCGCGCCTTCTAGCAATTCCATCGGATGGCTGCCCAGGCAGAGTTCCACGCCGCGTTCCTGCAGAGACAGCGCGTCTGCCGATAACGCTTCGGGACCGTGCAAGTCTGTAAGCACCACGCGCGCTTTCTGACCCACTAGGTAGCTTGAGAGAGCGGTTCCCTGGCGGGCGGCTCCCAGAACGATGACTTTTTTATCCATCCAGTCTTTCATAATCATCCTAAAAAGGTGAGAGCGAAACCGAGCATTGCCCCGATAAGGCCAATCAACCAAAAGCGCATCACAATCTGGTTCTCCTGCCAACCCAGCATTTCGAAGTGATGATGGATAGGTGACTTTTTGAACACACGCTTACCGTGGGTCAGCTTAAAGTAGGAAACCTGAATGATGACGCTGAGCAATTCCGAAACAGGGATAATGGCGATAAGTGGAAGGAAAACCCAGCGCCCGGTCATCAGCGCGACCACTGCTAACATCGCGCCCAAAGCCTGGGAGCCGGTATCTCCCATCATGAGTTCAGCTGGCTTCACGTTGAACCACAAGAAACCTGCCAACGCGCCAACGATGCAGAAGCAGAAACGCGCCAGATAGACTTGACCCTGAAAGATAGCGATGATGCCGTACATGCCGAACATAGTCATGCAAATCATGCCAGCGAGACCATCAATTCCGTCTGTGAAGTTCACCGCGTTCGCCATCGCGACGATAATGAATGCCGCTATCGGAATGTACCACCACCCAAGGTTCAGCGGAACCGCGGAGGTCGGCCAGTATAAATTGGGGACAATCAGCAGTTCTTTAAGGCTGTACGCAATGGCAATGGCAACAACAGCTTGCAGCGCGAACTTGGTGCGCGCGCTCATGCCCAAACCACGACGAGGACCGCGAATACCTTCCCAGTCATCTACCGCGCCAATCAGCGCGAACAGCCAGAGGGTTGCCAGCGGGACAAAAATGGATGAACCAAACAGCCGTGACCCAAACAGCGAGACCGCATTCAGGATGACGGTCAGGATGGTAATCGGGATCAGGAACATGAAACCGCCCATGGTGGGGGTGTTCATCTTCGCCAAGTGGGATTCCGGCACATCCATGCTGATAATCTTGCCGATTTTCAGGTGCTTTAATAGCTTGATGAATGGCGAACCCCAAATCACCGTAAGCAAGAAACTGAAACCGCTGATGGCTATTGCCAGGGATGATCCACGCATCAGGAAACAACCTCCAGACTTGCCACGATCAGGTCCATGCGCATGGCATGGGAACCTTTAATCAAGGCAATATCATGTACTTTTAAGTTATCTTTGAGGTAGAGGGCAGCTTCGCTTTGGTCAGAGAACCAATGAATTTTGCTTGGCGAAAAACCACTCTCAATCGCGGTCTTTTGCGTTTTTAGACTGCGCTGACCAACGAGCACTATTTCATCCGCTATCTGAGCCGCGCGAATGCCGACCCTTTGGTGCCCGTCTTCCTCGTATTGACCCAGCTCCAGCATGTCGCCTAGAACTGCGACTTTCCTTCCGGTCAGGTCATCCAATAGGTTAAGAGCCGCGAGGGTGGAATCTGGAGAGGCATTGTAAGTGTCATCAATCAATAACGCGCCCGAAGCGGTCTGTGTGGTGGCAATCCGAAGTTGAAGATTGCTGGTCTTAAGGGCATAGAAAATCCAATCCCACGAGAAACCAAGGCTGAGCGCAGAGGCAGCGGAGCGCAGCATAGTGTAGACAGAATGCCGGCCAATCAAGGGGGCAGTCAGGTAGAAAGAGTCTTCCTGGTGGTGGATGCGGCAGCGGATGCCCTCCAGACCCATGCTCTCGATTTGGTCAGCCCAAAGGTCAGCCTGTGGGCAGAGCCCGTAGGTAAAAACGCGCGCTTTGGTCTTGGCGGCCATAGCAAGCACACGTTCGTCGTCGTAATTAAGAATGGCCACGCCCACTGGCGCGGCTGGGAGCGCCTGCACGAGCTCAGATTTGCCTTCCGCGATGACTTCGATTGAACCAGCGCGTTCAGCGTGCACCGTGCCTATGTTCGTCACAATTCCAATCTGGGGGCGAGCAATATCGCAGAGCAGTTTGATTTCTCCGGGAACGTAGAAACCCATCTCCAATACCGCGACCTCGTGCTCCTGGGTGAGCTTCAACAGCGATAGTGGCATTCCGATTTCGTTATTCATGTTGCCTGGATTTTTAAGCGTAACCAGGCGCTTGGAGAGTACGTTTGCTGTCAATTCTTTGGTGGAGGACTTGCCAACGCTGCCAGTAATCCCAATCACCTTGATA
>JAAZPN010000073.1 GCA_012797215.1 Chloroflexota bacterium
GCTCAAACGCACGATGAGGGTCTGCCCGCCGGTCAGGACCGGAGCCAGGAAGAAATCTTTCAGAGAACCATCCGCTCCAAAGCTGATTTCGTCGAATAACGCCTCTCCCCACAGGGTTTCAGCCTGGTAGGTGCCCGAGAGCGGGCCGCTTTCCAGGGCGATGGTGCAGTTTTCAGAGCTGGGAATGCCCGTGCTGACAAGCGTCAATAAAATATCATCGCCTTCCTGGCGCAGCACCGCGTAGACCCGCTTGCAGCTCGAAGTCAGCGGCAGGTAAACGCCACCGCGCAAGGCCGGGTACGCATTGCGCAGCTGGATTAAGCCTTTATACCAAGTCAGGAGGGATTCAGAGCTGGCCGCCTGGTTCTCGACGTTCGTTTCTTCCCAGCCTTTGTTCACTGCTTCCCAAGGCATGCCGCTGGTAAAGCCGGCATTGGGCTTGGCGCTCCACTGCATCGGCGTGCGCAGGTTTTCGTCCGGTTTGCTGCCAGTCATCCCGATTTCCTCGCCGTAATACACAAACGGCGTGCCGGGACCGGTCAGATAGATAAAAGCGGCCACTTTGGCTTTGCTCTCTTTGCCAAAATAAGACATCACGCGCTGCTGGTCGTGATTGGACAAGAAGGTGCTGAATTGAAGGTCAGAGAAGTACTTCAGCACATCCAGGTAAGCTTTAATCGCCATGGAGGCATCGCCAGAATAGGCCGCGCCTTTGATGTCCTCCGCCAGGTCGAACATAAACAGGCTGTCCAACCCTTTGGGGTCGCCATATTTCGCGGTAATCTGCAAATCAGTCCAGACCTCGCCTACCGTATAAGCCTGGGGATTTAGAGCTTTGTAAAACGCGCGCCAGTCCTGGAACCATTGGATAGTGCCCTTGGTATCTTGCAAGGCCACGCCCTCTTCGAACAGGTAGCGCGCCGCGTCCACCCGGAAGCCGTCCACGCCCAGCTCCAGCCAGAAACGGCTGGCATCCAGGATTGCTTCTGTCACCGCTGGGTTGTGATAATTGAGGTCCGGCATCTGATCCCAGAAAATGGCGTAATAGAACTCACCATTCGCAGCCCGATACCAGGAGCGCTGACCCCAGGGACCCAACTTGCCGGGGTCTGAGGCAGACCAGACGTAATAATCCTTGTATTGCGGGTCTCCGGCAGCGGCCGCTTTGAACCAGGGGTGTTGGGTGGAAGTGTGGTTTACCACGAAATCCATAATCACCCGAATTCCGCGCGCGTGGCAGGCTTCCAAAAGCTGCCTGAAGTCCTCCAGCGTGCCATAGTCCGGGTTCACCGCTTTATAATCTGTCACATCGTAGCCGTGGTAAGAAGGTGAAGGGTTAATGGGCATCAGCCACAGCGCGCCAACGCCCAGGTCAGTCGTGGTAGCCGGGTCGCCGTCGTTCAGGTAATCCAGCTGCTCGATGATGCCCTGAAAATCGCCAACGCCGTCGCCGTCGCTGTCCTTGAAGGAGCGCACGAAAATTTCGTAGAAGACAACATCATTCCACCAACCTGAGACAGGCACTGCTTGTGGTGTTTCAAGCTCCGGCTCGGGCATGCTGGTTGCCAGAGGCATCTCCGTCCCCAGCGGCGCGGGCGTGGGTGTTTGCGCTGTGGCGCATGCGGCCAAAAGCAAGAGCAGCGCTGCCGTCATTCCACTCACTAATTTGTGCTGGTTCATTGAGGCCGTCCTTTTCTGTTTGGTGAGAGGTTTATTGTACATTAAAAGAGCAGGTTTGAAACGCGGGTTATCTGGGTATTCTAATGTTTAATGAAGAATATTACCTGAGCTGGCGAGTAAAGATATGAGCGCCCGGATACCTCTGCAAAATCATCCCTGGAGGGTCAGGCAGGCGTGCTCTGCACTGGCTCAGCGCACTCCGGGCCGTCCTGGCGAGGATTGTTCACCGCGCGGCTCACTTCCCAGGCGCGCAGCCAGTCTGCTGGCGCGGGACGCAGCAGCGAAAGCAGCGCGGTTTCGCCGCTCTCCAATAGCCAGTCCCACATAGCTTCGCCGCGCAGAATGACAGGCATGCGTTCATGCACCGGCGCGACGCTTTCGTTCGCGGCGGTAGTGATGATCGTGCACGTGCTCAGCGCTTGGCCTGGCTGGTCCTTCGGCTGCCAATATTCCCACAGCCCGGCGAAGGCAA
>JAAZPN010000074.1 GCA_012797215.1 Chloroflexota bacterium
CAGTGCTTAAGAAGCCTCCCATAACAGGCCCGATGATGAATCCCAAACCAAAGGCGGCTCCTATCAAGCCTAATCGTTTGGCTCTATCTTGTGGTTCCGTAATATCGGTGATATAAGCCCGAGCCAGGGCTGTATTGCCTCCCAAGAGCCCATCAACGGCCCGGCTCAGAAAAATCATCCAGAGGCTTTTAGCAAACCCTAAAAGTAAGAAACCAAGTACAGTGCCAGCAACGGCCACAATCAGGAGCGGACGCCTTCCATATCGATCGGACAAACGACCAATGACTGGGGCAGCAATCAGTTGACCCAAGCCGTTGACTGTGCCCAGGAGGCCGACCAAGGCAATCGTTGCGCCAAAATCGCTAGCGTAAAATGGCAGGAGGGGCAAGATGAGGCTGTAACCCAGAAGATCTAAAAATACAAAAGCAAAAATTAGAACAAGTTGTCTCTTTTTCGGTTTGTCCATCTGCCACTCCTAATAATCACGTTTACAGGGAAATCAGAAACCATTCTCGATAGTTCCCGCCCAAGCTATTAAGTCTACTCCCACTTTTGCAGATAATTCCCACCTTTGTCCAAGCCGGATTCTGCGCGGCCAGACTGGATTTTTCGGCGATTCCACCCTCAGGCCGCCCGCCGGACCGCAGGATATTGCTGTGAGATGGCCTTCTGGTGTTCTCCTGCCGGAGGAGGCAGTTTTTATATCGCAGCTTGCGGTATGCGCCTGCCTGGCAAGCGGGCAACCGCAATACTTCCTGAGCACTCAGCAAGCTCTTACCAAACTCCCGGCAGCAGACGGTAGCGCACCTTCTGCGCGTATTCCCGGTACCCGGGCAGATTCTCCTGCAAAAAGCGGTCTTCCAGACTGGTGCGAAGCACAAAGAATGCAATAAGCACCAGCGCTGGCAAGTACGCCCAGGCGGAATCCAGCAACAACGGCATGCCCAGGCTGCCAAGCACGCTGCCGGCGTAGCCCGGGTGGCGCACCCATTTGTAAGGCCCGCTGGACACGACTTTGTGCCCCCGTTCCTCCTGGATGCGCACCGTGCCGGAGAAGTACGCGTTCTCGACCAGGGCATAGGAGCCAAACAGGTAACCCAGCACAATCAGCGCCAACCCAAACAACTCCCAACCCAGCCCAAAGCCCTTGGACCAATGGAACAAAGCGTCCAGCCCAGCCGCGGCCAGGATGAATACGCTCCCAAACGCGACCAGCGGCGAGAGCCATTTATCCCACGGCTGGGTGTTCTCGTGCCCGTTGTAGTTGAAGCGCTCCTCGAGGATATCCGGCGTTTTCCGCGCCGCCAGCCCGCGGCTGAGGACGAAAGTGAGGATGAATATCCCAGCCATGACCCAGGCCTCCCACCAGTTCCAACGCCCGGATATCAGCATCGGCAGCATGGGGATCAGCCCCAAAACCAACACCAGCAAAACCGCGGTGCGGATGATGAACTTGGTGCCTGAGCTTTTCATTGTCGCCTCCTGCGCGTGTGCGCTGCGGTTTTTTGTTTTCGGAGTGTTCGTACATTCCCGCGCCAAATTTAATGGTGATGGCGCGCAAGAGTTCCCGGCTGCGTTCAGCCGTTCTGGTCCCCGCTGGCAAAAAACGCCGGATGAAACGCGAGCGTTCCGCTGGGGTAGTTTCCATCGAACGCCAGCGCGAAAAAGGCCTCCGCCGGCACGCCTTCCATCCCAAGCCCCGCGGGGTGGATAAAGCCGAAGCGCTCGTAATAACCCGGGTGCCCTACCAGGCAGCAGCCGCGCGCGCCGGCTGCTTTCAACTGTTCAAGCCCTGCCCGCATCAGCGCAGAGCCAATGCCCTGGCGCTGGAGCGCGGGCAGCACGGAAAGCGGACCCGCGCCGTACCAATCCGTGCGGCCGTCCGACAGGGTGATAGGCGAAAAAGCGATGTGCCCTACAAGCGCGCCGTCCAGTTCCGCGACGAGCGAAAGGCTGAGCGCGCCAGATTCGCGCAGCGCGTCGATAACAAACTGCTCGGTGTGGTCACTGACTTCCAGGCTGGCAAAGGCCGCGGCAGTCAGGTCGTGAATGGTTTGAACATCAGAGGGGCTTTCCGGCCGGATGAGGAGAGGGGAGGACATGATTGGCTCGCTTTTGATTCAGATTTCTGATCATTGTATACCAACTGTTCGTGGATGCGCTCTCCTCGCACGCGCACACGCTGTCGTTCTTACTCTATGGATTATTTTGCATCCTCCTGGGACCTGTTTGGCCTTCTGCTCTCGATAACAGAAAGGAGGCCGCGTTTGGAGTCTAGCCTTCCTTCTTGCGGGTTTTCATTACCTCAATCTTGGGCAGGAAGTATATGGCCAACCAATAGAACGCCTCATAACCAACGAAGAGGGCAATGAATTTCATGCCTGCGGGGCTTAAATCCTTAGGTATCGGGACGTGAAAGAATTGTTGGATAAGCAGATTGGCTATCAAAATAATCGGCCCAAAAACAATAACTGCTAAGCCAAGAGATTGAATCAAGTCGAGCACGGCCATTTCAATCCGCTTGTCCTTATCTTTTGTGTTTTCCTCTTCACTCCAGACCCTGAAAACGCCAATGATCGCCCCGATCAGCGCGAACTCAAGCGGAAGCCAACCATTCTTGCCGAGCAGAATAAAGATCCCCACATGGATAGGCAGGAACAACAATCCGATGAGATAGAGCGTCCCAACGCCGGATCCCTTCACTTTGAGCTTGTTCACAAGCGCTCCTTCCATGTAAAGTAAGGACAAATTGTTCATCCAAGCCAAGACAATTGGCGCCAGTTAATTAGCCTTTTAGGACTATTTTCGTTTTACCGGTCATGGTAGAACGGTAAATCAGCGCGTGGTTAACTAATAACGAATGGACACTTACATAATACAACTTTCGGGAGCTTTTAAGATCTCAACCGAGGCACAGTTGCACTAATCGCATGGATTAGATGGGTATATCCCCCATAATAGGTACACATTGTGCTTTCAGAGGCCTCCGAATCACAGGGCGTCCCTTTGGGATCGTGAAGCCTACCCGCAGAGCACTATGATAGCCTCCTACCTGTTAAATTTCACCCCACGCCAACCAAAATGTCTTCGCCTTCCACCTTTACGCTGTAGCTCGGCTCGTCCTTCACCTTCATCTTCACAAAGCCCAGCTTAGCCTCCCCTACCGCTTCTCCGGTCCGGACGTCATAGCGCGCGCCGTGCCGCGGGCAGGTGACGATGCCGCCCTCCAGCTTGCCCTGCGCCAACGGCCCGCCAAGATGATTACACTTATTCGAAATGGCATAATAAGCGCCTTCCACGTTTGCCAATAGCACTTCTTTGCCGGCAACCTCCACCACGGTCATCGTGTTTGCCGGGATGTCGCTCGTCTGCCC
>JAAZPN010000007.1 GCA_012797215.1 Chloroflexota bacterium
GCTGCTTGAAAGCGAAGCAGGAGCGGCAGCGCTGGCTTATCTGCGGCGCAGAGGGCTGACCGACACCACCATAAAAATTTGGGGTCTGGGTTACGCCCCCTCAGGATGGGATGAGCTGACCAAACACCTGACGCGCAAAGGCTACACCAAAGACCATTTGCTTCGCGCTGGCTTGCTGACCGAGCGCGACGACGGCGATACCTACGACAAGTTCCGCCACCGCCTGATGTTCCCAATCCGCGACACATACGGTAAAATGGCTGGCTTTGGCGGCAGAGTGCTAAACCCAGATGACGTACCCAAGTACCTCAACTCTCCGCGCACCGAACTGTTTGACAAAGGGCGGCTGCTTTACGGACTGGACCTGGCGCGTCAGGAAATCCGCAGGACTGAACAGGCAGTCATCGTTGAAGGGTATATGGATGTGATTGGCCTGCACCAGGCTGGTTTTGGAAACGCGGTATCCCCGATGGGCACCGCCTTAACAGAGGACCAGTTCAAACTGCTAAAAAAGTTCACGCGCAATATTGTGTTAGCGCTCGACCCGGATGCCGCGGGTGAGAAAGCAACCCTGCGCGGCCTGGAAACCGCCCGGAAAACCATGGACCAGGACGATCAGCCGACTTTCGACTCACGCGGCTTACTGCATTTTGAAGGTCGGCTGAAAGCGGATATCCGCGTCACAACCTTACCCGACGCTCAAGACCCGGACGAAATCGCGTTGTCTGACCCGGAAGCCTGGCGGAAAATTGCCTCTGAAGCCAAACCGGTCGTCGTGCACGTCATGGAAACCCTGGCTGCCGCGCAGGACATTAATGACGCCAAGGTCAAACGCGAGATTGCCGCGCAAGTGCTGCCGCTGATTGAGGATGTTGGAGACATGGTGGAGCGCGAGGCCTATCGCCAACAATTGGCACGATTGCTGCGGGTCGATGAGCGTACGTTGGTGCTTGCCAACCCGGTGCAACGGCGCAGCCGCCGCAGCGCGGAAGAACGCGGCCGCACTGGGATTGAGACCAGTTTAAATGCCATCACCGAGAAGGCGCGCAGCAACCGTTTGTTGGAAGAACAGGCGCTGCGCATGCTTGTGCAGCAGCCATATTCACTCAATGACCTCAATAAATCCCTGGGTTTGCTGCGCGTACCGCAGTTTAGTGAAGACGATTTTGTGGAAAGCGACTTTCGGCAGGCTTTCAGGGTGGTGCTCGAAAGCATCCGGCAGGACCAGCTCTCGCCGGAAGATTACCTGGCTGAAAACCTGCCTGATTTATCCGCCGCGGAAGAAAGCGCCGGCATGATAGAAAAAGCGCTGCCCCCCAGCCCGCAAAAACGTCTGGCGGACCAGGTACGAACAGCCTTGCGCATCAAGCGCAGCCATCTGGAAACTCGCATCCAGGAAATACTGTTTCTGCAATCGGAATTGGAGGAGAAACGCTATTCTGATGAGGAAGCAGAAGTCTTGCTGACAGAACTGATTGTTCAGCGAAGAGTGCTGGATGAGGCGATGAAATCCAAACTTTCTGGCGGCGATGGCCAAGAGGAACGTAAACCCAGGCGAAAGCTTGTGATTAAGGGGAAATGATTTATGGACGATAATATCCAGTTTGAGGGAGATGACGAAGAAAAGTTCGATGATGAGGGTGACACCCAGGAGAATCTCTCCGCCGCGGAAGTTTATATACCGGAAGAGGAAAGCGGCAGCCAGACTGAAGAGCCCATTCAGCTTTACTTGCGGGAAATAAACCGCAGCCGCCTGTTAGAATCCGAAGAAGAGTTTCAGCTGGCCATCTGTATACAGGCCGAAAAATACCTTCACCTATTCCTCAAATCTGATGATACGCTGAAATTATCCGGCCTGTACGCCTCCATTTTGCTCATGGCGGAAAAAATACGCTCGGCTGCAGAAGCGGTCAGCTCGCCCGCGCCTGATTTCGCGCGGGTCTTAGCGGAAGCCGCAGCATTGAGGAAGAACTACCTGGAAGCGCTGCCTTCATATACCCACAGCTTCTTGAAAGATGAGCGCTGGAAACAGGACGTTGAGTGGCAAAACCTGGCCAAGTTTTTATGTTCCTTGCTCACCGCGGCCTATTTATTGCCCAGGCAGTTTTTGACCACTGCCGCTGAAATCACCGGGAAAATTGGCAGATTACCCGTTTGGGATGAGGTATCGGAAGCTCAACCAGGGGATGAAGAAATGCAGGCCAGCGCCAGGCAGGTGCGTGAGATTGCCAGGTTAGCCCGCCGCGACCTGGTCGAATACAATCTGCGCCTGGTGGTGAGCGTGGCTAAACGCTACACCGGCAGAGGAATTAACATCGAGGATCTCATCCAGGAAGGCAACCTGGGTTTGCTGCGGGCAGTGGAGAAGTTTGACCCGGCGCGCGGATTTCGTTTCAGCACTTATGCCACCTGGTGGATAAGGCAGTCCGTCAGTCGTCATATCCTGGAATACGCGCGAACCATTCGCATCCCGGTTCACATGGTGGAGTCTATAAGCAAGTTGATTAAGGCTCAGCACGCATTGGTTCAGGAGCTGGGTCGGGAACCGAACTTCTCGGAGATTGCGGTGGCTTCTGGATTGATGGCGCCAGAAGATGAACTTGAAATCCGGCGGCACGCCTATGCGCGTGAAGCATTGCCCGCGGATCTGCTGCGGCGCTGGGATGACGCCACAGAAAAAGTGGAACAAATTCTAAAGACGAGCGAAGAACCGGTTTCATTGGAGAGCCCGGTTGGTGATGAAGAAAACAGCACCCTGGGGGATTATATCGAAGACGCGGACGCGCCAGAACCGATGGAAGCTGTCATTCTGGAGAGCCTGCGGGAAAGCGTGCGCCAGTCTCTGGATGACCTGACTGATAAAGAGCGTGAGGTTTTGGAACTGCGTTTTGGCTTGGTCGACGGCGTGTACCATTCACTTGAAGAAGTCAGCGAAAAGTTTGGACTGACCCGCGAACGCATCCGCCAGATTGAAAGCTCGGCCTTGCGAAAGCTGCGGGACCCCCGCCGCATGAATTCTTTGCGGGATTTTTTCCAAAGCTCCTGAATCTTTTCCCCTCACGGAACAAACCAAAAAAAGAGCCCGGGGTCACCGGGCTCTTTGTAAAGCTTATCTCCTGCCGCGGCAGCCGCGCATGGGACCTCTCCCCGTCTGGTAGGTCTCCAACTTTTCGGGTGTCATCACCTGGGGTTCATAAACCTCATTGGTGAGATTCTCAAGCCCGCGCACGAACGCGTTCAGGTGCATGGTTGAACCCATGAGCAGGCGGCGGTACGCGCGCTGTACATCCGCGTGGGTGCTTTCTGAGATGGCTTTTTCAAGGTCAAGGATATCCAACTCCTCGATGTACGCGCCGACCCTCAGGGCTTCTTCTTCGGATTCCGAACCTCTGGCGACCAGGTCATCATAGAGCTGGTCGAATTCGGGGTCTCCGAACTCGCCTTCAGCAAGCTGGTCAAGGTCTGAACTGATGCCATAGTCGCCCAGGAGGGCTGACATCTGGTTGAAATGATGGGTTTCGCTCCGCGCGATGCGCTGGAAGGGGGCAGTATCCCATTTTTCGTACAGCGCCAGATAAACATCGTGGGCAAGTTTTTCCTCCGCGGCCATGCGCAGGAGGGTGGCGCGTTCTGCTTCGCTAAGATCCTCAGGGGTGTCGGTCTGCGCACTGGCCGGCGCAACAACTGCGCTTAAACCCACAGCAGCCAGTGCAAAAGCCAGGCTGAGCAGTAATATTTTCGTGATTGTTTTCATTGTTTGCTCCATTTCGTTATAATGAGGAAAATCCTCTGTTCTTAATTTATCAGACGCACATTGATTTTCAATATATTTTTTATGAAGAAATTGTGAAGATCCCGTGGGTATCCAGGAGAAGCAGCAGTTATGACAACTCATGCATTGGATAATGAGATAAATCCCGGGCAATTGCCTCTTTATCAGCGGATTTACCTGCTTGTTAAACAAATCCCAGCAGGAAAAGTGGCGACTTATGGTCAGATTGCACGCATGGTCGGGGGCTGCTCGGCGCGCATGGTGGGTTTCGCCATGAGCGCGCTGCGCGATGGGCGCGACCCGGAAGTCCCCTGGCAACGGATTATCAACGCGCAGGGGCGCATCAGCCTGCACGGCATTGGCTCCGCGGAGCAGCGCTTCCTTTTGGAGGATGAAGGGGTAGTTTTTGACGAAGCAGATCGCGTGGATTTCGACCTTTACGGTTGGGAGGGGTGAGGTCTTATGGCGTTCTGCCGCAAAGGAGCATCAGAGTGACAATCACAGAATCTCCGCTTTCGCTCACCTTTCACGCGCTTCTGGCTGACTTTTATGGGCTGGTAGTACCCTGGTTGGAACAAAACGAGGAGAGGTACGCGCTTCCTTTAGGTCTTTGCCAACGCTTACAGCACAGCGCGCAAGCCGACCAACACAAGCCTTTGTTGGTAAGCGTCAGCTCGGAGGCCGGCAAACCGCGCGCGTCCGCGCTGCGCATAGGCGCGCACTACCTGATTGTGCAGTCAGAGCCCTTGTGCGAACAGGCTCTGGAGCTGCTTGCGCATTCTCTTGCGGAGCAGGGCATTGTTCTGCCGGGGGTCACTGGCGTGTCGGAAGCGAGCGATTGCTTTGCCCGCTTCTGGGAAGCCCGCACGGGAACCCAGGCAAAACTGGAAACTTGCCAACGGGCTTACGCTCTAAGGGAGCTAAACCCACTGCGTCAACCCGCGGGGTCTATGGAACCAGCGCAGCCCAGACACGCCCTGCTCATTTTCGCGGGGATCAACAAGATGATTGCGGAAACGGCATCTGGGAACCAGGCGGCCTGGACGCTGCAGGACGTCAGCGCTTGCATTCATGATGGGGTATGCTACCTGTGGTTTGCGGGGAATGAGGTGGCATCGATGGCTTTCTATAACCGTCCCACGCGGCGCTCGATCGCAATAAGCGGGGTTTACACCTTTCCCTCAAAACGCGGACAGGGTTATGCAACCGCGCTGGTGGCGGGGATGTGTGGGCAGGCGCTGGCTGACGGGCGGGAGTTTGTCACGCTATTCACCGATAAACAGAATCTGGTCAGCAACGCTGTCTATCAGCATGTTGGCTTTTACCCGGTGTGCGATTACCATCAGTATGCATTTTCGCGCCTTTGAACTGGGAGACGAACCTGCGAAC
>JAAZPN010000075.1 GCA_012797215.1 Chloroflexota bacterium
GGATTTTTGGCTTATCTCCCGGAACAAGATATAAGCCTACGAACAAACAATCTTGAATTCCTCAGCAGCTGCCCTTAGGTAACATGGTTCTTTTTTAGTGCGCAGCGTAACAACTGTAGGAGACTTGGCAGCTGTGCTAAAATACTTTTCAGTTTAGTTCTGAGCAAAATTCAATGGATATTTAATGGGTCAAGAACAATTTTCTGTAAAACATCCCGACGATTATCACTTTCGACTTTTGAGCCGTAAGAACGCACTGCCTTGGCTGTTCGTATTTGTGTTTATGATCATCGGTGCCTTAATTGGCGGCCTCCTGAGCCTGGCGCTGCCGCCTGTATTTGAGGCGAGGGCGCTGGTGAGCACCAACCTTGAATTGGTTCAGGACGCCAACATCACAGAGATAATGCTGGATGCTGAGATAAACCATATTGGGGAGTTAGTGTTTCATCCGGATGTCATCGCGGAGTTAATAGCTAAGGAATCACAGAACGGCAACACCCTTACACTGGAAAAGCTAAAAAAAAGCAGTGCAGTGGAGCGCCAACTGATGAACACGGTCATTAAAGTACGCGATGAGCAGCCTGAAGTGGCAGCGCGTATTGCTTCAGAATGGGCTGAAATTCTCTTTAACAGGCTGAATGTGGCGTATGAACACGCCGTACAGTTATCCGGCGCCAAGCATCAATACAACGCGATCCGCGATTGCCTCAGTGCTCAGCCCAAAGCGCCGAAGTCCTTCTGCGACTCACTTGACGCAGCGTATGTTCGTGAAGAGACAGACCGCTTAGCGCTGATTATCATCGCTGAAAGTCCCAAAACGCTCGGCTTAACAGCGGCTTTGAACGTCAGTCAATATCAACCAGCCGCTGTACCGCAAAAACCTCAAAATTATTCCAGAGGGGCATTAGTTCTGGGCGGCGCTTTGGCTGGACTTGCTCTTGGTCTTGCTTTCGCGGAAGTAAATCCCAAATTGAAACGGAACGATGAAGCTTAACGTGTTTGACAAGCTGAAGGGCAGCATTTGGGCGCTTTTACTGGTCGCGCTGCCTTTCACGAGTTTTCCGCTGTTAGCTCGCCTGGCAGGCGGCACTTCTGTCGCCCCACTTTCAGCTGTGTTCCTATTGGTCTTAATTGTCATTTCTTATTTTCCGGCATTATTTCGAAAAGGGACAGTTCCCCGGCATGCGTTGCCCTTATTGCTTTTTTTGCTCAGCGCGCTACTCTCTTCGGCGCTGGCGGTATTCATCCCATTTGATTCTTTTCGCGGCTCGGAAGTTTGGAAGAACGCGCTGGAAGGATTTGGGACCATTTTGCTGGGCATCGCGTTTTATTTAGTCACCATCCATGTGGTAGCGGATGAAGACATACTTCGCAAAAGTCTGCGTTGGCTTTACATAGGTGGAATGATTGCAATTATCGCGTCGTTGGCGCAATCCGCTTTTTGGTTCACGCTTGGGAAATATCCCATTGAACTTAAACAACTGCAGGCGTTCATCTCATCAAGCGGCGTGTTATACAAAGCACGTGTTACCGGCGTAGCATACGAGCCTTCCTGGTTGGCAAACCAGCTGAACACCCTTTACTTACCACTTTGGATCGGTTTCTCTGTCAAACGATTTTCTGCTTTTCAACGCAAGCTCTTTGGCTTTTTGAGCGTTGAGAATATCCTGATGGTTTTGGGCTTAATCGTTCTATTTCTGAGTTTCAGTAGAATCGGATGGCTGACAACACTCGCAGTATTCGCATTTTTGGTCTTCAGGACGGCTAACAAGTTCATGAATCGCGGGCTTGAGAAACGTGCAGAGCATAAAGGGACAAATACCAGTCCATGGAAGCATTTCTTTGCCAAGCTTGGGCTTTGGCTGGGCCTTTTGCTCGTTTTTGCGGCCATAATTTTGCTGCTAGGTGTGTTTCTTTCCCGCGTTGACCCCCGCATGGAGGATCTATTTGACATTGACCGTTACATGGAATTCGGTGTATTGGGCTGGGCCAGCCAACTCAGTTTTGCTGAACGCATGATTTATTGGATTACGGCTTTTAAGGTCTTTTTAAGCCGGCCATTCTTGGGTGTTGGCCTAGGAGGCAGTGGTTTCTTTTTCACCCGCCTGACGCCAGAATTTGGTTACGGACTGCCAGAAGTTGTTGAATACCTGTACCGTGATAACGTCATCCCTAACGCGAAAAATTTGTGGGTGCGTTTGCTGGCGGAAACAGGAATCTTCGGATTTTCACTATTCACCGCTTGGATCAGCACGCATTTTTTTGCGGCGCGCAAACTGGAAAAGTCGGCCAGGAAAACTTGGTCGACTTTCGGTTTGGTAGGGAAACTTTTCGTGATTGCGATAATCATGGAAGGTTTTAGCATGGACAGCTTTGGCCTGCCTTACCTCTGGGTAGCTTTAGGGCTCGTTATTTGCGTCTCACGCATCCAGGCTGGGGCACATGAAAATCAACAAGAAGAACCCACCATTCCAACTGAACCCGATCGCGCTCAGTAGAATCCCAAAAAGCCCTCGCACTAGCGAGGGCTTTTGATTTATTTTTTCTTATTCTTCTGGGGGCAGCAGAACTGACCGATTAAAGCTTTGAAGATCAGGTTTTCCACAGGCGAATAAACAAATGCGAATCTCGGTTATCGTCAGGTCTATCAAATCGCGCAAACGGGTATAGCCGGCGTCGGCTGCGCGAATCAGAGGGCCAGCCATGCCTCCCAGAACCGCGCCAAGCGCCAGGGTCTTTGCGATATCCAATCCGTTTTTAAGACCTCCGGAAGCAAAAACCAAGGCATCCGGCAGCTGACTCTTAATCTCACGCAGACACCGCGCGGTTGGAATCCCCCAGCCTCTAAAACTTGCGGCTAGCTTCGCGCGGTTAGGGTCAGTTTGTCGGTGCATCTCCACCTGAGACCAGGACGTTCCTCCAGCTCCAGCGACGTCAATCGCAGCAACTCCGGCTTCCAGAAGCTGCCGTGCTAATTGCGTGTTAATTCCCCAACCGACTTCCTTGACGATCACCGGAACGGCAAGTTTGCTGCATATCAATTCAATCCGGCTTAACATGCCAGCAAAATTGGTATCACCTTCGGGCTGCAGCGCTTCCTGCAAGGGATTAAGGTGCAGAATGAGCGCATCGGCGCGAATCATTTCAACGGCTCGCTGGCATTCCCGAATACCGTAGCCTTTATTCAGCTGAATCGCGCCGAGATTAGCAAAGAGCAGCGCGTCTGGGGCATAGCCGCGCACGTCGTATGTGCCCACAAGTTCAGGGTTTTCAAGCGCGGCGCGCTGTGATCCAACGCCCATCGCCAGTCCGAATTCCTGGGCGGCTGCCGCTAAAAGCTGGTTGTATCGGGCTGCCTTAGGGCTTCCACCTGTCATCGAGGAAATTAGCAGGGGGGCACGCAATCGTTTCCCAAAAACAGTCAGGCTCAAATCTACGTCTGAAAGGTTAATTTGTGGGAGCGCTTGATGTAAAAAGGAATACGCTTCGAGTCCGTTTGATACGCCCGACGCAATGTCCTCAATCAAGTTAATGTCAAGATGTTGGTCTTTTCGGTGAGAAGTGTTCGCATCCATAGTTTTAATTAGGTGTTATATTTATGACATTATAATATGGCATTCACTAAAACATTAATCCATTGAGGAGAAGGCACACATGGAAGAAACATTCAACGCTGTAAAGGAAGTAATCGTAGAAGTTTTGAAAATCGATGGTGAGAATATCACGCCAGAGACGCGGTTCATCGAGGATCTAAAAGCAGATTCGATGGACCAGTTTTTCCTGATTGACGGCTTTTGCGAGAAGTTTGATATCAACATTTCTGACGAAACAGCCCACGATATCCGTTCTGTAAAAGACGCGGTTGCGGCCATTGAAGCGTTAAGAAAATAATCACTTGGTACGATAAAGAGGAGCTCTACGCTCCTCTTTTTTGTTATACGCGGATAATTTCAGCAATTTCTTCCGGATAAGAGAACAACTGAACGCCGGCGCGCAGAAGGGCTTCGATTTTGCTGCGCGCGGAACCGGTTTTACCCTCAATAATCGCTCCGGCGTGTCCCATGCGGCGGTTTTCAGGCGCAGTTCTTCCCGCGATGTAAGCATACACCGGTTTGGTGACCTGGTTCAGAATAAACTCAGCAGCCAGTTCTTCTTCATTTCCGCCAATCTCACCAATCAGGATGATTTGATCAGTGTGCGGGTCTGATTCAAACAAGTCCAGACACTCAACAAAACTGGTTCCCACAATCGGGTCCCCGCCAATACCGACGCACGTGGAAACCCCGACCCCAGCTTTTTTCAGCGCCTGGACGACCTCGTAGGTTAGCGTTCCAGAGCGGGAAACCACCCCGACCTTGCCTGGTATCGCAATCGAGCCAGGGATAATGCCGGCCTTTGCTTTCCCAGGAGTAAGAATCCCAGGTGAGTTTGGGCCAATCAAGCGGCTGTCGGAATGTTCCAACAGCGCCCGAACCTTGAGCATATCCTTGATGGGAATACCCTCAGAAATACAGACGATAAGCCGTATCTCAGCTTCGATTGATTCCATGATCGCGTCCGCGGCATGAAAGGCTGGCACAAAAATGACGCTGGTGTCTGCTTGCGTCGATTCTTTGGCATCCTGCACGGTATCAAAAACCGGCACCTTATAGTCAAGCACCCATTCTCCCCCATGACCAGGTGATGTGCCTGCGACGACATTTTTAGCATAGGCGTGCATGCGTTCGCTGTGGTATAAGCCTTCGCGTCCCGTGATGCCCTGAACCAAAATACGCGCTTGTTCATTCAGCAGGACTGTCATGCAGCCACCTGCCTTGATTCCCGCACAGCTATTTCGGCCGCGCTCATCAGAGTATCAGCCTGAAGAAGTTGGGGGTATTGTTCCAGAATTTTCCTGCCTTCTTCCGCATTGGTACCCTCCAGACGGACAACAATCGGCAGAGCGCGGCGCATCTCTGGCAGGATTGCTGCCAGCCCTCTCGCGACCTCGTCACAGCGGGTAATTCCTCCAAAGATATTAATCAGCACCGCGTTGACCTTGGGATCTTTCATAATGATGGCAAGCGCGGCAGCGACTTTGTCGGCCGTTGCGCCGCCGCCGATATCCAGGAAATTCGCCGGCTCGCTGCCCGCCTGTTGGATGCAGTCCATGGTCGCCATCGCCAGACCCGCTCCGTTGACCATGCAGCCGATATTGCCATTAAGCTGGATGTAATTCAGGCTGAATTTCTTCGCTTCTTGTTCGGTCAGCGTTTCAGCTGCCTGGTCAGAAAGCTCCAAGAAATCCTTTTGACGAAAGAGCGCGTTGTCATCAATGGTCATCTTACCGTCCAAGGCCATCAAGGTTTTCTCTGGCGTAACAACCAACGGGTTTATTTCTACCAAGGTCGCATCCAGTTGGTCGAATAATTTCCACAAGGAAACTGCAATCTGCTGCAGCGGTTTCCAGAGCACGTAATCGATGCCCAGCCTTGAAGCAAGCGCGCGCGCCGCATAATTCTGGAGCCCTATCAAGGGATTGATGGGCGATTTCTCAATGTGTTCTGGTGAGGTCAGGGCGATTTCTTCAATTTCTATGCCGCCGGAGGAGGATAGGATAAGGATAGGTTTTGCCAGGGAGCGGTCATTCACGATTCCAAGGTAAAACTCCTGAGAAAACTCAATTGCCTTTTCAATTAAGAGGCGTTGTACCGGAATTCCGCGGATGGGACTGTTGAAAATCAGATTGGCGGTGGTTTCAATCTCAGTGTCATTCCTGACAAGACGAATCCCGCCCGCTTTTCCACGTCCGCCCGAGAGTACCTGCGCTTTTAAGACCACAGGGTAACCAATTTCTGAGGCTATTTGACGGGCTTCGATGGGAGTGTTTGCCAATCCGGATTTTGGTACAGGGATTCCTTCACGCGAGAAAATCAATTTTGCCTGGTATTCGTGAAGTTTCATTACGCTCCAGTAATCTTTTTTACTAATTTTACCTGATGTCAACAAAAAAGCAGCCCGGCTTTCGCCAGGCTGCTAATTTTGGTTAATGTACTCTAACCTTTCAGGAATTCCTGTAGGGCTTCTTTGCTAATTCTGAAAGCGCTGCCGATTTTGCGAGCTTTAAGATCGCCCGCGGTAATCGCGGCTAATACATCTTCCTCAGAGACTTTCAGGAAAGATGCGGCTTCAGAGGGGGTCATCACATCTGGCATTGCAGGCACGGCGGCTGCTCCCGTGCCGGCAGCCTGCGCGGTCTGAGACATTCCAGCCAGCGAGCTGCTGAGCACATTGCCAATGCCCATGCCAGCGCCGATTCCGGCGGTCAGGCCAGCGCCGCCCGAAGGATTCTGAGCGGCATCCCGCATGGCGTCGGCTGCTTGCAGCTGGGTGTAGGTCTGCATATCCAGCATGCCCATCTGGCGCAGCTCTTCCGCGGATTTATCCGATGGTTTGAGATTCCCAATATAGAACGACTTGAGAAGCAAACCTATCGCGAGGAAATCGTCCTGAGATTTTGCCCGGACTGCCGCACCCAATTCTTCAGTCAGACCAATAAGTTCCAGCACGCTGCTTTTGGCAGTTGTTTCGCCAAGCACATCCTGCAGTTTGGAAAGCAGCATGGTGCGCAAGCGGGTTTCAATATCCGAGGTGCGATAGGCGCCCTGAGCTCCGACCAACTGTGTGACAAACTGCTGAGGATCCTTTACCTGGAAACTGTAGGTGCCAAATCCTTGCAGCAGCGCGATTCCCAGACCAACGCCGGGATTGCGCACGATAATGGGCTGGGGAGTGCCCCATTTGCGATCCGCGAATTCACGCATCGAAACATAATAGACTTCCGCGGTGAAGGGTGTCCGGCCGCCGAATGCCTGACCCAACAGATTGGTCAGAAGAGGAACATTTGCCGTGGTGATCGTGTGCCGACCAGGCCCGAGCACATCCAGCGCGCGCCCATCGCGGAAAAAGACCACATTCTGTGATTCACGGACGATTACCTGCGAGCCAAAGCGTAAGTCAGCAACGCCGGTTTCAGGAAAGCGATGGACAATTTCATCTGCCATCTCGCTTGGGTATTCAACAACATCAAAAATCCTTGTCATTTTTAAGCCTCCAAATCCATTAGTGAATCAATAGTCAGTTGGCCGCAATGCCTTTAAGCACGTCCGACCGTTTATTAAAGGTTTCCACGCAAGACTGGGCGACAGTCGTGAGGTTCTTGATTGCTGCCGGTAGTCCATCTGTGCCAAAAGAAGTTTCCACATTGTCAATCGCGCGGGTGACGGTTTCACTTAGTCCAAGCAGCTGGCTGTCGAACTGGTAAACCTGCGCCAGGTCGTCTTCTTTAATTTTGACAGCGTCAAAAATACCAGCATAACCATAAGACGCGGTCCGGACGCGGTCAATGAATTGGCGCAACTTAATCGCTGCAGCTTCGAGGTCGTCAATATACGCCAGCCCGCCCTGGGAAATCAAATCACGCTGCAGGCCAGATACACGCTGGTATTGGGAATCAAACTCAAGCGCGACCTGTTCCCGCAATAGTTTGTCTGACATTCTGCGATCGCCACGTTCCACATAGCCCTTAAACCCTGGAATCTTCGCGATGAGCTTTTTGAAGAAATCCTGTTCACCGACTACTTTATCGAAAATATCACTCATTTTTGCTCCTTTTAAATCGAATAGTGACCATTCTTTTGTATCATACAGTAAACCTGGATAAAAAACAACA
>JAAZPN010000076.1 GCA_012797215.1 Chloroflexota bacterium
ACTTCCCCAACTACGCCGCGATTATTCCGCCCTCATTCAAAACCCGCACTGTGTTGACCACCGCTGACCTGTTGAAAGCCTGCCGGCAGACTGAAATCATCGCGCGCGAAGGCAATTTCATTGCCCGGCTGGATATCCAGCCTGAGAGCGGCGCGGAAAAGGCTTCCCAACTCGAAATTTCGGCCATTTCTGAGCAGACCGGCTCATCTGAAGTCATCGTGGATGCTTCCGTGGACGGCACTCCGCTCTTGATTTCCTTCAATGTGCGCTATCTGCGCGAAGTGTTGGAGGTCATCAAGACTGCCAATGTCATTCTGGAGACCAACGCGGCCAATCCCCCCGCCATGATTCGACCGGTAGGGGACGACACCTTCAAACACATCATCATGCCGATGAACATCCAGCGCTAATAGAGCGTAAAAAAAACGAACCGGACGAAATTTGTCCGGTTTTTCTTTTCCTGGAGTACATTCTTGCCAGCAAGCCTGATATTCCGGAATCTTTCAGAACAGGCAAGCATACCCAATCATGACCAGGTTCAATGCGAGATTGCGCATAGATTAATTTATTAGCAATATTTGCGTATAATTATGGGTTTATTCTATAATATTACTGTGGAAAGCCGCGAATCATTCGGCGCGCCCCCTCCCAGGCATGATAAAATCAGGCATATTCCTCCGCGAGGCAGCTCATGACCTTACCGCAAAGCGGCAGCGACCGCTACTACAGCATCTATCTGGCGCTCTCCCAATATCCGGTTCTGTCCGGGCGCATACGCGAGCTGATGCGGCAGGAGCTTTACCAGAAAGGGCTGACCACCCCATCCGCGCTGAACGCGGAAGCCGTGCAGAACGCGGTTCAATCCCAGGAACGCGAAGGCATTCGCGACCCACTCTCCGAAGAAGATTCCGAAACCTGGGAATACCGCAAAGCGGAAATGCTTAACCAGCTCACGGACACATATTTCGCCAAGTTTATTGGTTTCGAACAGCTTACCAAGCTAATCCAACAGGCTTTGAACGAACGCGGCGTTCACGTGCCGGAGATCACGATTGAATTCAACCCGGAGACCGCCCCGACGGAAATGCTTTTCAACCAGGGCATGATGATTGAAAAAATGCCCGAAGAGAAGCGCGCGCCATACGAAGCGCGTCTGCACGAGATCAAAGTTGTCCTGATCCGCAGCATGATCAGCGACCAATTGCGCTACATCAATATCGCCAAAGACTGGTTTACAGTCTCCGACCTGGCCGAAATTCGTCAGCACAAGCTCGGTAGAGGTCGAATCGGGGGTAAAGCGGCGGGTATGCTGCTCGCGGCTCGGATACTCAAGGAAAAATCCAGCGAAAGCTTGCGCGAAAGTCTGCAAACCCCTACATCGTTCTACATTGGCTCCGACGTCTTCTACAATTTCCTATCCATCAATAATCTGCATCACTGGAACGACCAGAAATATAAAGACGAAGAGCAAATGCGCAGCGATTACCCGCTTATCGTCGAAGATTTCATTCGCGGCGACTTTCCGCCTTCCGCCGTCCAACATCAGGAAACGATTCTGAGCATGGCCGGCAAACGCCCGCTGATTGTGCGCTCTTCCAGCCTGCTGGAAGACAATTTTGGCACCGCTTTCGCGGGGAAGTATGAAAGCATCTTCCTGCCTAACCAAGGAGACCCTGAGGAGAATCTACACGCGCTGCAGCAGGCTATCGCCCACATCTATGCCTCCACGCTCAACCCGCCGGCGCTGCTTTATCGAAAAAGCCGAGGTTTACTGGATTACGATGAACGCATGGCGCTGCTTATTCAGGTTGTGGAAGGGCAGCGGCAGGGGGATTACTACTTCCCACAGCTCGCCGGCGTAGCATACAGCCAAAATCAATTCCGCTGGTCTCCTCAAATTCGCACAGAACAGGGCTTTGTGCGCCTGGTCTGGGGTTTGGGCACCCGCGCAGTGGACCGGGTTGGAAACGATTACCCGCGCCTGGTCGCTCTCAGTCACCCTTCGTTGATGCCCTCATCGTCCACGCAATCGATTCGCCGCTATTCTCAGCAGTTTATTGACCTGCTTGACCTTAAGCAGAATAAATTTACGACAATATCGGTCCGGGATGTGCTTAATCAAAGAATTCCACAGCTGCGTTACCTGGCTCAATTGGACAGCGACGGGTATTTTCAGACGCTGCGCAGCAACTTAATTGAGGGAAAGCCCGAGAATCTTGTCCTGACCTTCGACGAACTGCTGCGCCGGACGGATTTCGCGCCCTTGATGCGCGAACTGCTATCCACGCTGGAAACAGAGTACCACACGCCAGTAGACATTGAATTTACAGCGCGCGTGTCTGAAAGCAATGGAAAAGCATCCGTGCAAATCACTCTGATACAGTGCCGTCCGCTCGGGACAATCAAAGAAGGCAGCTACGAGCTCCCGCAACGCGTGACCGAGTCTGATAAGGTCTTCACCGGGATCAGCGTGGTGGCGGGCGGGATGATTGAAGACATCCGCTATGTTCTCTATGTCAATCCTTCGGCCTACTTCGCGCTGGCCACGCAGGATGAGCGCAACCAACTGGAACGCGCCATCGGGAAAATCAACGCCGCGCTGCACAACGAGAACTATATTTGCGTGGGGCCAGGCCGCTGGGGAACCTCCAACCCGGACCTGGGCGTGCACGTGGATTACTCTGATATCTACAACACCCGGGCTATCGTAGAGCTTACCGGCGGCAAAGCCGGCATCCCGGATGAACCCTCACTCGGCACTCACTTCTTCCAGGACCTGCTGGAAGGCCAAATTTACCCGCTGGCCGTCAACCTGAACCGCGACACGTTTAACACGCAGTTTTTTGAAGCGACGCCCAATCACGTTCTGGAATGGCTGCCCGGCGCGGAAGCCCTCAAGAACTGCCTGAGGGTCATCCGCGTTGCCGATTACAGCCCGGACAGCCGCTTTGACATCGTTATCGACGATTTTACAGGCCATACCCTGGCGTTTTTGAGCGGGGAAAAAGAAAAAGGCGGCGAGAAAAGACAGATTTACGTTCCATAAAGTTTCACGTGAAACAATAATTCACGCCGGCGATGTTTCACGTGAAACATTATTGTTTTCGGGAGGATTTTTCCCCAGCTTGTATAAGAAGATGTGGGTAATGGGAGCGTTTCTCAACGCGCGGGGATATTCTTCAAAAATATTCCAATTCAAGTGTAGCTTTTGTTTATCGTGGTGGGTTTTTTGGGGGTAGGATTGGGAGGCATGTGCACAGCCGCGAAACAGAGCTGTTAGCGCAGCGATTTTTTATCTAATCACCGCGCGGCCTGCCTGTTGGCGCCGGCTCGCGATAAGATCAGCTATGAAAATCCCTTGACCCATTCCGGGTTTAGGTATAAAATCTCTCCCCTCAAGGCAATTTGCCCTCGTAGCTTAATGGATAGAGCACCTGCTTGCGGAGCAGTAGGTTGCGCGTTCGAATCGCGCCGAGGGCATTTCTGTTTTAAGCGCATCTGACGCGCCTTTTAACCCATCGCGCGGTGGTAGAATCCAACCAAGGAGCGCGCGATGAAAAATATCCCGTTTTCTCTTCTTATTCTCCTGATGCCGGCTCTCCTCCTGAATGCTTGCACGCCAGCGGCGCCCACAGAAAATCCTGCCGCTGCAGCGCCTTCTGCTTACCCTGCCGGGGCGGAGGCGCACCAGGCCGCTACTGTGTACCCGGCAGCGCCCGTGCTGGCAACACCGCCTGCGCCGTTAACGCCTGAAGTGCCGCCATCAGCCGCGGCGGCTGGCATTCCACTCTATTCCCTTCGCATTTTCGCGAACGGACAGGGCTGGGCATCCAATTGGAATCAAACAGCGCTTTACCACAGCGCGGACGGCGGTCTTTCGTGGGCGGATGTGAGCCCGGCAGCCGCGTTGGCCGGCGCGAGCGGCGGTTTTTACAGCTTTTATCTTGACGGGAGCACCGCCTGGCTCAGCGTCCCCACTTTTGAAAGCTCAATGCTATTGCACAGCCCCAACGCGGGCGCGACCTGGTCTACCACTGTGCTTGATTTTCCCGCGGGCGATCCGCAGTTTTTGGACGGCCAAAACGGCTTTTTACTCAGCCGCCTGGGAGCAGGGGCTGGCTCGGAATACATCGCCCTGTATCAGACCGCTGACAGCGGCGCTACCTGGGAACTGCGCTTCAGCCACGAAGCCGGAGGCGCAGATCCATCCCTTCCTGCAGGCGGTCAAAAGACCGGCTTTGTGTTTCCGGTCCTTAATAAAGGATGGGTTAGCGGAAGTGTGCCGATTAATGACTTCGTATTTTTATACCGGAGTACTAATAGCGGTGAGTTTTGGTTTCTGGTAGATGTTTCTATGCCGGATGGTGATATTGGCGCGATGTTCGAAAGTTTTCCGCCAGCATTCTTCAGCTCTACGGAGGCCATCCTGCCGCTGCGTGTATATTTGCCGACCGGAAGTCCGCAGACCTGGTTCTACCAATCCGTTGATGGCGGTGAGACCTGGACCTTCCTGAGCGGAGCTCTGCCTTCCGCTAACCATTTTGTTTTCGCGGACGCGCAGCACTGGTGGCTGCTGGGAGAGTTTGGGCTCTTCCGCACGCGCGACGGCGGCGCAAGCTGGGAAGACCACTCCGACGGGCTCCCCGAGGGCTTTACCCCACTCACCATGGATTTCCCGGACGCGGACAACGGCTGGATGCTTGCATCTCCGGAAGGAGACACCAGCATGGAGAGCAATTATCTCTTTCACAGCGCTGACGGCGGCCTGCATTGGGAGCTGCTGCCGGCGTTTGTCGCGGATTGAGCTAGGCTTGGCTTTATGTAAGGGGTTGGGGACTTGGCATAGGTTTTGCAGCCATTCGTAAAAGCTTATGCGCTGCTCGCATGGAAAATTGGTTGTTAATCTTATATAATACGGGCATCAAAAGGCTCGCCTAATGAAAAAGTGGTTTGTAATCCTTCTCAACCTGGCTCTGCTGGCCGGATTAGCGCTTTCCGCGCCCGCGCCGGTCGTGGCCGCCCCGCGCGAACAAGCCCTGCCCCCGGATAACTACAGCGCTGACTCTGGGCGCGCGCAGGCTTTCATTCAACTCGTCAACAACTGGACCGCCCCCGAACCAAGCGCTGAATCCAGCCAGGATCTGCCCCAGGCAAACCCTGACCTGGTGATTTACCTGACCTTCGACGATGGACCAGACCCCAAATGGACTCCGCAGGTGCTGGCGCTGCTGCAAAAATATCACGCAACTGCCGTTTTTTATGAAATTGGCAGAAACGCTCGCAGTTATCCCCAGATTTCGCTTGCGGTGGCGGATGCCGGCCAGATGATTGGGCTGCACGGCTACAATCACATTGAGCTGCCAAAACTGGGTTATTCCGATTTCTATTTGGAAGTGATAGATACCCGCGACGCCATCCGGGATGCCCTCAGCGAGCGACCCGACTTAACTAATCAGTTGACTCCCTGCCTGCGGCCGCCTTATGGCGCGGTGAGCGACAGCGTCTACAGCTACGCGTACGACATGAACTACGCGATTTCCATGTGGCACCTCGATACGCGCGATTGGACCGGCATTTCCGGCGAAGAAATCCTTGGCTTGGTTGAAAAAGGATTAGAGCCGTATCGCGTGGTTCTGATGCACGACGGTGGTGAGGACCGCGCCGAAACCGTGCGCGGTTTGGAGTTGATCCTGCATGAATTGACGCTGCGCGGCTATCATTTTGAACCCTATTGCACCGTATCGGGGCAGGAATACAACCGTTAGCTAGCTTTTCCTTACGAATTCGCGCGTTTTCTTATGATTCTCTAAGGATTCATGCGTAATTTTTGTGAATTTCACTTGAAATCTAAATAACAATTATGTATACTGAAATTGTTAGACGCTTGGGTGCCCCCCTCACCCAGGCGTCTAACACTTTAACGCTCAAAAATCCATCGCTGAACAGCTGAAAGGAAGGGAAATTTGGAAATCTGGTTTATGCAGTGCCAGAACGAGAGCTGTCAGTTGCGTTTCCCGCTGGATTTAGACCAGTATCAAGGCAGGTTTTGCCCAATTTGCGGCGCGGAGCTTACGCGCGTGCTAAAAGCGCTGGACCCTGCCGCGCCAGACAGCGCAAGAAACAGTTCCCTTCCCACGCTGGAAGCCTTGCTTGACAATATCCGCTCAGCCTTGAACGTCGGCGCGATTTTTCGCGCCGCGGATGGCGCGGGATTACGAAAACTGTGGTTGGGCGGCATCTCCCCCGCGCCTGGCGTGCAGCCGCAAATAGCCAAGACTGCCTTAGGCGCTGAAACGCACCTGCCCTGGGATAGCGCGCCAAACGCTGTGGCTCTTGCCTCTGCTCTCAAAGCCCGCGGTTACATCCTTCTGGCGCTGGAAAACACGCCGAACGCCCGCCCGCTGTTTTCGTACCGGCTTCCGAAAGAAAACCCGCGCCCTGTTTTATGCATCGTGGGCAGTGAACAAGCCGGCGTGGACCCAGGCTTGCTGGCGTTAGCGGATGAAGTCTTGTGCCTGCCAATGGGCGGCAGCAAGGGTTCGTTGAATGTCGCGGTGGCTTTTGGTATCGCGGCTTACTGGCTGCGCTACGCTCCCCCTTCATAAAAAAAACTCCGGGTTTTCCCGGAGTTTTTTATGTTCAGCTATTTAGGGCGCGATAACCGTCCCGGCCGGAATAGTAGTGTGCTTAGGAATGACCACGATCCCATCACGCACCTTGTACAGAGCGTGGTCTACTTCCTTATCCTCGGGGAAGGGCTTAATCACCACGTTATCCCCGATGCTGGCGTTTTTATCGATGATTGCGCCCTGGATGTCGCAGTTCCGACCAATCCCTAAGGGTGCGCCGTTTTTAAGCGTGCCATAATAGTCGCCGCCCATCATGATAGTGTCTTTTATTACAGAGCCTTCGCCAACCTGGCTGCGCACGCCAATGATGGAATGTTCAATCGTGGCGTGTTCAACATTGCATCCCTCCGCGATAAGCACTTTTTTAAAAGCGCAGCCGACTACGCGCGAGCAAGGCAGAAAACGGGGATGCGTGAAAATTGGCTTATCCGGGTCATAAAAGTCAAATCCGGGATTTTCATCCGTCAATTCCAGGTTGGTCTCATAGAAAGAGCGGATAGTACCAATATCCCGCCAGTAGCCTTCGTAGTTATAGCCATACACCGAAGCTCCTTGTCCAATCAGGTAGGGGATAATGTCGCCGCCAAAATCATCAAGGCGCTCCATGCCGCCCTTCCGAAGCACATTCACAAGCAGCTCGGTATTGAATAGATAAATGCCCATCGAGCCGAGATAGGGGCTTTCCGGGTCGTCCCGGCTGACCATGCTGGCAAGTTTCTCGGGGTCTTTGGGTTTTTCGGCAAAATCCGTTATGCGCCCATCTTCCGCGCGTTTAAGCAATCCAAAACGAGAGGCTTCCAATTTAGGCACCGGCTGCACGGCGACGGTTACGTCCGCGTTGTTATCCCAATGGAACTGGGCCATCTCGGCGTAATCCATGCGGTACAGGTGGTCACCAGCCAAGATGAGCACATAGGGGCATTTGGTGGAGCTTATCTCCATTAGCTGCTTACGGACTGCATCCGCCGTGCCCTGATACCAATCAGTATGCTCCATAGTCTGTTCCGCAGCCCAAATCTGGACCCATCCGGAGTGGAACGAATCAAAAGTGTAGGTCTGGGAAATATGCCGGTGAAGCGAGACTGAATTAAACTGGGTCAGAATCGCGATGCGAAAAATATCGGAGTTGATGCAGTTGCTGATAGGAATGTCAATCAGGCGGTACTTTCCAGCGATAGGGACCGCTGGTTTCGAGCGTTCGGAAGTGAGCGGATACAGACGTTTGCCCTGTCCTCCGCCGAGAATGACGCCGAGTATCTCGCTGGTCTTGGGCATAATAAAGATCCTTTCTTAGGTATGAAATTGTGTCAGGAACAATCCCCTGAGTATGACGATTTCAAGCGTCAGGTTGTGGTGAGCTTACCTGACCTAATCAATTTTACCCTGAAACTCGGCGACCGCGCGCATCAAGTCCCGCGCGGACTGCAGTGTTCCCGCGCTGACAGCGCCAATCATGCCGGCCAGTTCCTGCTCACGCCCGTTGGCATCCAACGCAAGCACATGGGTCAGGGTGCGGCCGTCCGCTTCATGCTTGGAAACGCGCAGATGCTGGTCGCCGTAGGCTGCCAACTGCGGCAGGTGCGTGACGCACATCACCTGATGCTTGCGCCCGAGCTGCCAGAGCATCTGCCCTACAATGACGCCCACCCGACCGCCAATGCCCTGGTCAATCTCGTCAAAAACCAGGGTTGGGATTTGGTCCGCTTCCGCCAGCACATGTTTCAGCGCGAGCATCAGCCGCGAAGTTTCGCCGCCAGAAGCTATTTTTACCAGAGGTTTAAGCCCCTCGCCCGGGTTGGTTTCGATTAGAAATTCGACCTTGTCAGCGCCAGTCGCGTCAAAAGCCACGCGCTGCCCATCCAACTCCAAGCCATCCGTGTCGGGAGTAAGAGCAAAGTTCACCTGGAAGCGGGCGTTTTTCATTTGCAGGTTTTTCAGCTGAGTCTCTATGCCATTTTCAAGCCGTTTGGCGGTTCCGCGCCGCTCACGGCTGAGCGCGCCAGCGACCGCGCCAAGCTCTTCCTTTATCCGGCTTATTTTAAACTCCACTTCAACTATCTGCTCTTCCAAATTCTCCACTTTAGCCAACTCATCTTTGGCGTTTTGCAGATATGCCTTAATACTCTCCAGACTGCCGCCGTACTTGCGCTTGAGGAAGTTGAGCGTGTTCAGCCGTTCTTCAATCTGGTCCAGCCGGGTTGGATTAAATTCGATGTTCTCCAGGTATCCGCGCAGTTCGTAGGCGATCTCGGAGATTGTGTTTAATGCCTGGTCCGCCCTTTCGCTCATCGCGGACATCTGAGGGTCAATCCGCGCAAGCTCGTCCAGGGCGTGTTGGGCTTGTCCAAGCAGGTCGGTTACAGGTGGAATCTCGCCGCCTTCATCCAGAGCGGAAAGCGCTTGCTGTGAAAGGCTGTGCAGGGTTTCCGCGTTCGCCAGCAGGGTGCGTTCCTGACGCAGGTCCGCTTCCTCGTTAGTTTTCAGGCGTGCTGTCTCAATTTCCTGGATTTGGTACTTGAGCATATCCGTGCGGTCTTTGGCGTACTGCTGCAGTTTCAGGAGTTCTTCCAGCTCCGCGCGGTCCGCCAGCCAGTGGCGGTAGAGGCGCGCGTATTCGCTAAGCGCATCCTCGTGATGCGCGAAGCGGTCCAACAGCTCCAGGTGATGGCGCACTTTCAGAAGAGAAAGATGTTCGGACTGTCCGTGGATATCTGCCAAGAGCGCGCCAAGCTCGGATTGCAGCGAGAGGCTGACGCTTCTTCCGTTCACGCGGGCGACGCTGCGGCCTCCGGAGCGGATTTCGCGGGAAAGCGTCAATGGCTCGTTTTCCTCCCACAATCCTTCCGGTTCAAGCAGAGCCCTGACCGCCGCGGCACTTGGCGCGTCCAGCTCGAATACTGCTTCGATGACGGCTTTTTCACTGTCGCGCCGGATATCGTTGACATCCACCCGTCCGCCCAGGACGGCGTTGAGCGCGTCCAGGATGATGGATTTGCCCGCTCCGGTTTCACCGGTCAGCACCACCAGCCCATTAGTAAATGTGAGCGTCAGATCTTGAATAATGGCAAAGTTTTGAATACGCAGTTCCGCAAGCATGCCTGACCTCAGCCCAATTTGATGCCGGTAGATTGATAGTATGCGCTGGAGATTAGCAGCAGCGCGTAGATCGCCTGCCATACCAGCGGCAGCAGCCCACCCAAAGCCGCCGTGCCGCCATTCAGGCTTAGGATTGGCAGCAAACGCATTACTATCAAAGGCAGGCAGCCCAAAATGCTGCCCCAAAGCACCGTTTGGTTCAGCGCTTTGCTGCGGCGCTTACGAACAACCCAACGCACGATGTTGGCAATCAATGTGCCTACCCCCGGCGCGACGAATAGAACCAGAAACCCAATGCGGCCGGCAAGCCAGCTGCCAGCAAAAGCAATCACAGCCGAAACTATGAAAGCCAGCGGCACGTCCAGCCCTTTGGTAGTGTCAAAAATCTTTTGTTGGGAGCGCACGCATTCCTTGCAGCGGTAGCCGGTTGGCGTCAGCACGGCTGTTTCGGGTGTGATTGGTTTATTGCAGCGGTTGCAGCGTAGAACGATTTCCTCCTGCGGGGTATTGTTGGTGTTTTGTTCTTTGTTTTCAGTCATGGTGGTTTTGTTTCAGGGCAGGGTTATCGTGCAGCACGGTCGCCAAGCGGCGGTAGAAGTAATTCGGTTCGCCAAAGCGCACCATCTTCAGTGAGTGCCGGTTGGCTGTCACGCGCACGCAATCATTAGCATTCAGGCGGATGGGGTCAATGCCGTCCACGCTGAGGACTGCCTCATGGTCGCAATGAGCGCGCAGAAGCACGCTGGCTCCCTCCGCCAGCACAACCGCGCGGTCCAGCGAAAGGTGCGGGGCGATGGGCAGCAGCAGCATATTGCGCAACTCTGGCGGCAGGATGGGACCGCCAACCGCTAACGCGTAGGCCGTGGAGCCCGTTGCCGTGGCGACAATCAGTCCATCCGCGATGTACGAGGTGAGGTAACCTTCGTTCAGGTCCACGCGCACCTCAATTGGGCGCACAATGCGCCCGCGCGAAACCACGATTTCATTGATAACATCCCATTCACCGCTGACGCGCTCTTCCTGGATGAGCTGGGTCAGGAGCATCATGCGCCGCTCCAGATGAAAATCACCAGAAAGCAAGCGCGGCAGCGCTGCTTCCCAGGAGAATTCGGTCAGTTCTGAAAGGAAACCCAGTTTTCCAGCCTGAACACCCAGCAATGGAATCCCCAGCGGAGCGCACAAGTGCCCGGCGCGCAGCAGGGTTCCATCACCGCCTAAGACAATGACCAGGTCTACCCCGGTGAGGTCAGGCTTGGTGGAGGGCTGGGCAGACTCCGCAGTATAAGTGCTGACTTCCGCGCCCACAGCTGCAATGCGCTGCCCGATAAACTCGGCAAGCTGCAGCGCTTTTGGCATCTCCGCGTTCGGGAGAAGCATAATACGCTTTGGCGCAGAAAGAGGTGCTGGCATAGTCAGTATTATAGTCGGAGTTGAAAGCCTTTTGCCACCCGTTGAAGCTTATAAATATTTATCGCGGTTCCTGACGCGTCTTTTGCCCCATTGATTTTTCCAGAGGCAAGCGATAAATGCTAAGCGACACTCAAAGGGCGCCAGGTCACCCTGTAGGTTCGTCATCGCGAGTGCGCGAAGCGATAGCCCACCTTCCGATGATTGCCATCCTGATACCCTTTTGGGCACAGGTCGGCAGCGAAGGATTTTTCTTTCATAGAAATTTGCTTGTTTACAGCTCAGCGCGGCTTAAGTACCAAGCTCAGACAGCAACAAATGATTCGATTGACTTAAGTCGTCAATTTTTTTATACTCTGTTACATAATTCACCATGAAAAAGCTGACCAAAACACAACGGCGCGGATCCCTGCGCCCGGGCGGCAGCCGCGCCGGGACGGTTTTTCTCGCGGCAGCGGCAGGCATCATCACCTGGCAGCTGCTTTGGCTGCTGCTCAAGCTCCCCGAATTCATCCTTCCACCGCCTATTGTGGTCTGGCAAAAATTCATACAGGTCCTCAGCAACGGTTTACTTTGGCGGCATCTCTCTTTTACGCTGCTGGAGATCCTTTTAGGACTATTCTTTGGGAGCCTGAGCGCCGCTGTGGTGGGGTATTTCCTCTCCAAGCATCCGCGCGCGGAAAACTTTGCCTCACCCTATCTGGTTGCCAGTCAATCGGTGCCCATTGTCGCCATTGCGCCGCTGCTTGTCATATGGTTTGGTCCCGGGCTTTTCTCCAAAGTTCTCATCTGCGCGCTGACTGTTTTTTTCCCGGTTTTGGTGAACACATTGGTTGGTTTGCGCGAGGTACCGCAAGACCTGCGTGAGCTGATGCGTTCCCTAAAAGCCGCGCCGGCGCAAACTTTGCGTTACCTGGAGCTGCCTGCCAGTCTGCCTGTCTTCCTGGGGGGCCTGCGCGTGGGCGCCACGCTCTCGGTCATCGGCGCGATTGTTGGCGAGCTGGTCGGTTCAGACCGCGGTCTGGGTTTCTTAATTAACGTCGGCAGAGGACAGTACGACACTGCCCTCGTTTTCGTGGCTGTACTCACCTTGATGGTGCTGGCAGCTTCGCTTTATGGGTTAATTCTCTTGTTAGAGTCGCGCCTGCTCGCGTGGCAAACCTGGCGGCAGACCAAATGAACCTGGAGTGCACCTTTATGAAACGTTTAATCCCAATAGTACTGCTGGCCGCCCTGCTGCTGACAGCCTGCTCTGGAAGTAAGCCCGCACAGAATAAAGAGCTGCGCGAAATAACGCTGAACCTGACCTACATCCCTAATGTGCAGTTTGCCCCGTTTTACGTTGCCATTGAGAACGGATACTTCAGCGAAGCGGGTTTGAATGTTAAACTCAACTACGGCAACGAAGCGGACCTTATCGCGTTAGTGGGTTCCGGCAACCAGCAGTTTATGATTGCCTCGGGTGAACAGGTGCTGATGGGGCGCGCCCAGGGGCTGCCCGTTGTGACAGTTTACAACTGGTATAAAGAGTTCCCGGTGGGCATCGTCTCCCTGGCGGAAAAAAACATCAACACTCCCACGGACCTGAAAGGCAAAGCGGTGGGTTTGCCAGGCTTATACGGCGCGAGTTACATTGGATTTGAAGCATTCGCGCAGACCGAAGGGCTGCAGGGGAATGATTACTCCCTGCGCTCCATTGGGTTTTCCCAGGTCGAATCGCTGGTGAGTGGAATCGTGGACGCGGCGGTGATATATCTGCCAAACGAACCCTCTCAACTGCGCGCCAAAGGCTACGCGATTAACACCATGCGCGTGGCGGACAGCGTGGACTTGATTGGAAATGGCTTGGTAACCAACGAAACCACCATCAAAGACGAACCCGAGTTGGTGCGCGCGGTGTTGGGCGCGCTGCTAAAGGGCGTTCAGTTTAGCGCAGAAAACCCGGATGAGACCTATCGGATTTGCGCCAAATACGTGGACAACCTGGCCGAAGCGGATGAGACTGTGCAAAAGCAGGTCTTGGCAGAGTCCATCAAGCTTTGGGACGTTTACCCAACAGACGAAGACCATACTCCTCGCTGGGAAAACATGCAGACTATTTTATTGAACCTGGGCCTGATGAGCCGGTCGGTGGACCTTAAAGGCGTGTATGACGGCAGCTTCCTCCCCTGAAATCGCCCTGGAGGTGAGCGGTCTGACCGTCAGCTTTGTTGAAAGCGACGGCAGCCTGGACGTCCTCGATGATTTGTCCTTCCAGGTGGAAAAGAATTCCTTTGTGTGCCTGATTGGACCTTCTGGCGGGGGAAAAAGCACGCTCCTGCGTGCTATTGGCGGGCTGCTTGCGCCTACCTCCGGCCAAATCGTTTTTCCTCAGAATTCCCACAGCGAAAGCCTGACCGGCATGGTGTTCCAGAAGC
>JAAZPN010000077.1 GCA_012797215.1 Chloroflexota bacterium
ACGCTGAAGGCAGAGACCCCCAGTTGGATGCTGCCGTGAAGCTGCTGCTGCAGCCCTAATTGTTGACAATACTTTATAGAGGGCTGTTCTTACCAGCCTAAGAGGAGGAACAATGTTTAACTACATCATCTATATGCTGCCGGCCTTTATCCTAACCATGGTCGCGCAGATCTACGTCAAATCAGCCTACAGCAAGTGGAGCCAGGTGCGCAACTACCACAACATTACTGGCATCGAAGCTGCCCAACAGCTTACCGCGCGCGTCGGCTTATCAGATATCCAGCTTAAACGCACGCAGGGCAATCTGACCGACCATTACGATCCCCGCGACAACACCCTTGCGCTTTCTCAGGGCGTGGCTGACCAGCCCACGGTGGCAGCCCTGGCAATCACCGCGCACGAACTTGGGCATGCCATGCAGGATCGCGACAATTACGGTCCGATGAAACTGCGCAGCGCCATCGTGCCAATGGTCAATATTGGCTCAAATCTTGGCTGGATCCTTTTGATGATTGGGCTTGTGCTGCGCCTCGCGAACCTGGCCTGGATGGGCGTCATTCTCTTCTCAGCTGGCGCGCTTTTCTCCCTGATTACTGTGCCGGTTGAACTGAACGCCTCCAAACGAGCGCGTCAGATGCTGACAAGCACCGGTCTGGTCGTTAACGCCGAAGAAGAAAAAGGCGTTTCTGCCGTGCTGAATGCCGCCGCTCTGACCTATGTAGCAGGATTAGCCACTTCGCTGCTGCAAGTTTTGTATTTTGGCTCAATGGTGGGTGGTCTCGGTCGCCGCAGATAGCGGTAGGATTAAGAATTTGCAGCCCCTGAGAGTCTCAGGGGCTTTTTTACTGCGCTCAGGATGGCCTCCGATTCGTCACTGCGAGCGGAGCGAGCGCAGCGCGGCAGTCCGCCTTTCGACTATCCTCTGGACCACCCCGCTCAGGATGTCCCCAGATTCGTCACTGCGAGTGGAGCGAGCGCAGCGCGGCAGTCTGCCTTTTGATAAATATTGACACCCGGCGCACTCTGAAGCATCGTTTTCAATCTCACATCAGACGAAATAACAATGCCAGCGCTGCCAACAGCCCTTCATGCAGCTCAATTCGCCTAAACCCCGCTGCTGTAGGTATAATTGCCCCTATCATTTTCTAAGGAGAAACCTATGACACAAACCCCTCCGCGCTGGAATCTTGCCAACATCTATGAATCTGTGGATGACCCGCGCCTCGCGGCAGATTTTGACTGGATCCAGACACAAACCAAGCTCGTGGAGTCCCGCTTTGAAACCGAGCTTCAGCGTCTTACCCCCGAAAACGCCCTACCCGAAACTCTCAATCCGCTTCTCAACCAGCTAGTGGAGGACCTGAACGCGCTCATCCTCAAGAGCGGCACCATCGATGCTTACCTTTACGGTCTCATCACCACAGACTCCTTCGATAAAAAAGCAGAACAAATGCAATCCCGCTTCGAAATCGCGCGGGTTCCTTTCCAAAACCTGTTCGTGCGCCTGCGTGCCTGGTTTGGCAAACTTGGCCAGACCTTACCCACCGCGCTCAAGGCGCCCGGCAGCGCCAAAGACCATGCCTTCATCTTGCTGGAAGAAGCGGAGCAAAGCCGCTACCAGATGTCCGAAGCAGAAGAACTGCTAGCCAATGAATTGACGCTTTCGGGCGGCAGCGCCTGGGATAAATTGCAGGGCACGCTCACCTCGCAAAAAACCGTTCCTTTTGAGCTGGACGGCAAAGTGGAAGAGCTGCCAATGCCGGCTCTTATCAACCTGCGCAGCCATCCCTCCGCGGAAATTCGGGAACGCGCCTACCAGGCCGAACATCAGGTATGGGAAGAACTAAAAGAACCCCTGGCAGCCTGCCTGAATGGCGTCAAAGGTGAAACCATCACCCTCGATAAGCACCGTGGGCGACGTGACAGCCTGCATGCCTCCCTCGATATGGCGCGCATCGACCAGGAAACGCTCGACGCGATGCTTGCCGCCATCAAAGCCTCTCTCCCCAGCTTTAGGCGCTACTTCCAGGCAAAAGCCCGCCTGCTGGGCATGGAAAAGCTGCCCTGGTGGAGCTTGCTGGCGCCTTTGGGCGAGAGCAGCCAAAGCTTCAGCTTTGAAAAAGCCCGGGACCTGATTCTGACTCATTTCGGGAGCTTTTCCGCGGAGCTGGAGAGCTTTGCCCGCGCTGCCTTTGACCAGCATTGGATCGACGCCGAACAGCGCCCTGGCAAACGCGGCGGCGCTTACTGCATGGAGATACCCGCCCTGAAAGAAAGCCGGGTGTTGTGCAACTTTGATGGCTCGCTCGACCAGGTGATGACCATCGCCCACGAGCTCGGGCACGGCTTCCACAACTACTGCGCCTTCAAAGCTGATAAAACGCCGCTCCAAACACGCACCCCAATGACCCTTGCTGAAACTGCCTCGATCATGTGCGAAACAATCGTTTTTAACGCGATTCTTGCCGGCATAAGCGATCCTCAGGAAGAACTAGCTATCCTTGAGAGCAATCTCTCCGGCAGCGGCGAAGTAATCGTGGATATCTATTCGCGCTTCTTGTTCGAGAAAGAACTCTTTGCCCGCCGCGCACAATCCGCCCTTTCCGCGGATGAAATCTCCGAAATCATGCTGGACGCGCAGCGCCAAAGTTACGGGGACGGTCTGGACCAAAACGTCCTGCACAAATACATGTGGACCTGGAAACCGCATTACTACAGCGCGTCCCTGGCTTTTTATAACTACCCCTATGCCTTCGGGCTGCTCTTTGCTACCGGTCTTTACGCCATCTACCAAAAGCGCGGCGAGGAATTTGTGCCGGATTATATGCAGCTGCTCGCGAGCACCGGCGAAGCCTCCGCCGCGGATTTGGCTGCCCGCTTTGGCATCGACATACGCGACCAGGCCTTCTGGGCTGGCTCTTTGGATGTGATTACCGAACGCATTAATCGGTACATTCAGCTCAGCCAATAAAACAGCTATGACAAGGCGCGGTGGATACTCACCGCGCCTTTTTGTTTTTCACTAAGCTTTCGCAAGCGCTCGCAGACGGCTGGGTATCAGGCGGCTAAAGGCTCTTTGCGCGCTCTTGCAGGGCTGCTTCTTCCGGGGTTTCGGCTTCAATAACAATCCCATGCGGACGTGGTTTGCCGTGTTCATCCACGTACACAAAGGTGATAAACCCATCCACTGCCTGCTCGCCCTTCACATCAGCAAGAATAACGGCAATCAGGCGGCTGCGCCCGGTGAGCACAATGCTGCTGGTAAAACGCACAATTTCACCCGGACGCACTGGCCTCCGAAATTCCATTCCGTGGATTTTTACGCACAGGATGAACTCGGGCGGCAGCATGTTGGCAGCCGCGATAAACCCAGCCTCCACCAGCCATTCCGCGCCGCGTCCCGCAAAAAGCGTGCGGTGGTGGTTCAAGTCTTCACTCTTGACCAAGTGGTAAACATTCAAAAGCTCAATGCCCATTATTCATCTCCTGGAATAAAAATTTCCACATTATCAAAAGTTGCTTTTAGCAGGCTGCCTTCGTAAGTGCCGGCTATAATTCCCACCAAGCCAACTGAAAAATCAGGATCGATAGTTCCTCCCAGCAGCCTGTCATTAACGGCCAGCTTCAACCCATTCGCGCCGCACTGCGCGGTAAGGCGCAGGCTTTGGCTTGGGTCAAACGCATCCGCGTAAGTCCAATCAATCAGATATGTCGTTTCAGTGCCCGCGCGCTTCCAGATGGAAAAGTATCCATCCTCGCTGACTTCCAACGCGATGAAGTGATTGGCATCCCGGAAAGCGCAAACCAGTCCAAAACTACCATCGCCGCCGCCTGCGTTCAGGCGCGCGTCAGCGCTGATTGTCAGCTGGTCGTAAGCATAATCGAGAGTGCTGAATAGTAGCCTGCGCGGCTCGCTGATTGTTAACGCCAAGGCTTCGTCTTCATACGCGCTTTGCGTGCCCGGCATTTCGGTGCTTTTCCATCCAGGCGTCCCCGCGGAGAAATCCGCTTGAAAGACTGACTTGCCTTCAACCACGAAGGGCAAATCCAGCACGCTTACTCGCTGCAGCCCAAGCTCGCCCATCCACCCCTCGGTAAGCATGCCGTCCAGCGCTTGCAGCGATGTTAGTGCACCCAGGTTTCCGCCCGCGGGCAGACAATGGTCAGTATCATCCACAATTCCGTCCCGATTAGTATCCGCCAAAGCGCCGCATTCCAGTCCACCAGCAGTTGTCGGCGCGCTGGCAAGTCCTACCACTTCACCGCGGGAGTTCAACGCGGCCCAACCAAAGTAATCCCCACCAGCCGGAAGCTCCATAAGGATGGTTTCTATAGGCGCGCTGCCGTCTTCAGGGCTTAAGCCAAGCACAGCGCCAGGGAGAACCCGCGACAAAGCCTCTGCGTTCTGTCCATACCCTATCAGACTAAGCGTCTCACCAACAGCCACGCTGGGATTATCAGCCAGCGGGAGCGCTGGGAGTGAGAGCGTACCAGGCGCGATCAAGTTGCCGAGCAGGTCTGAGCGCGGTTTAATCAACGCCGCGTCGCGCGCTTCATCCACCTGGACAATGCTCGCCAGGTACGCGTCCACCGGCAGGGTATTCGGCGCGGTTTGCAGTCCAATAATCAGGTCAGAAACCGGATAAAACCTGCTGCCCAAAACTGCTCGCGCGCTGGTGAGGATTAATCCATCCCTGCTGATGATAACCCCACTGGCAGACCAGGCCTTGACCAGTGTTCCCCCCACATCCACCAGGGCTCCTACGCGCACGACCGCCGACGTCGGTAAGCCAGCAGCCGGCTCGCTCTGCCCGCGCGGCGCGGCCGCGCCAGGTTGCCAACCCGCGGGGATACTGCCTCTCACTTCTACCCGCGCAGGGAGTGGGATACGTTGGTCTTCCGTCAACACGGAGAATTCCTCTTCGTAAATCCCTGAATAAACCGAAGCAAAACGGAGGATAAACTGCGCGCTGCCACCAGGCGGAATGACAAGCTGGGTCCGCAGCACCCCCGAGCCGTCCGCGAGAGGCTCAAGCGTGACTGCCGGCAAGCTGCCCAGATATCTGAAGGCTTTTAAGATTCCAGCCGGCAGCCGGATTTCCTCTACAATTGTTTCTTGAGCGCCAGTATTGGTGATTGTCAGGGTAATGTCAAAGCTGCGCCCCATCTCGATAATTCTGTTCGCGCCGTCAAGCGAAACGCTGAGGGCGGGCTTAAGTGGCACCGCGCGCGCGCATCCAACGCACAGCAATAGCAGCATGGTAAACGTTGTTACCGCGCGAAAAATCCTGCTCATTTTCCTGATTGTCACAGCTCTCGCCATTACCACGGACCATCCGTCTCCTAATTATAATGCCGTGTCCTTGTCGAGAGCTTAAGGCTGCCCTGCTGATTTCTATCCAGCCAGCCCCCAAGGAATTGCCATAAAATGCGCTTTGCGAATTGACAAGCGTCTTTCTTTTGATTATCCTTACCGCCATGGACGCGTTCGACTTCATCGCACCGTTGGTTTTTTCCGTCAGCTCTCTCAACAATTACCTGCGTGAACTACTGGAAACAGATGAGATTCTGCAGGATTTATGGGTACGCGGTGAAATATCCAACTTTTCTCAACCGCGCTCCGGTCATCTCTACTTCACGCTAAAAGACAGTGAAGCCCAGATTCGCTGCGTGATGTGGAAAAATGCCGCCCTGCGTTTGCGTTTTTCTCCATCTGACGGCATGCAGGTGGAAGCGCACGGCGCCATGAGCGTATACCCCGCCCAGGGGCAGGTGCAGCTATATCTCGACCTAATGCGCCCAGCGGGAGAAGGCGCCCTCTACCAGGAATTCTTGCGACTTAAAGCCCGGCTGGACGCGGAAGGGCTCTTTGACCCTGCTCATAAACGCCCCCTGCCCCGGCTTCCGCGGCATATTGGCGTGGTAAGCTCCGCCACCGGCGCTGCCCTGCAAGATATTTTGCAGACATTAACCAGGCGCCTGCCCATTCTGCGGGTCAGCGTAGCGCCTTCACCGGTGCAGGGAGTCGAAGCCCCGCCTGGAATCATTGCTGCCCTTCGGCAGCTCAACCAATTGCCCGACCTGGACCTGATCATTCTGGCGCGCGGCGGCGGCTCCATTGAAGATTTGTGGGCTTTCAACGACGAAAATGTTGCCCGCGCGGTCTACAACTCCCGCGTTCCGGTCATTTCCGGCGTAGGTCACGAAACTGACTTCACAATTGTTGATTTTGTCGCGGACCTGCGCGCGCCGACTCCCACCGCGGCTGCGGAACTGGCCACGCCCATCACCGCGCAAGAATTAAACTTGAGTCTGCAGGCCGCCTTAGAAACGCTTGACGCGCGCCTGGACGGACGTCTGAATACTGCCCGCCAGGGGCTAGCGCTGGCTCAGGCGGAACTGCGCCGCGCATCTCCCCGCGCCGGTGTTCAAAACGCGCTGCAGCGCCTGGATGAAGTGCATGCCCGGCTCGAGCGGCTTGGCCGCAGCCAGCTTGAAATCAGGAGCTTGCGCCTGGCCAACGCGGAAAACCGGCTGGACGCCCTAAACCCGCTAGCGGTCCTGCGGCGAGGATTTGCCATCATCACCGATCAAACCAGCGGCAGCCTGATCAGCCGCGCGGCACAAACCCACCCCGCGCAAGGAGTTTACCTGCGTGTGCAGGACGGGACTATTCCGGCGCAAGTGACAACAATGCCAACAGGAGCAGAAAAAGATGCAAGCAACCCCTGATAATCAACCCAGCTTCGAAACCGCTTTCGCGCAGCTGCAAACCATCATCACCCAGCTGGATAATACAGAACTTCCACTGGAGGAAGCGCTGCGCCTGTATGAAGAAGGCAAACGCCTTTCGGCGCTGTGCGCCTCCATCCTGGAGAACGCGCAGCTGCGCGTGTCCGCGCTGAACGAAGTCAACCAGACCCCACCCCCAACCGCAGAGGAATAGGAGAGACATGCGTTTCTGGGATGTATTTAGAAGCCCGGTAGCTGTGACAGGCATGGTCGCGCTCTTCCTGGCGCAGATCCTCAAAGTCCCTTTTGGTTACTGGCGCAGCAAGCAGGTGGATTGGTCGCTGCTTTTAGATTCAGGCGGCATGCCCTCTTCCCATTCAGCGCTGATTTCCTCCATCACGACCGCGATTGGATTTTATGTGGGCTGGGGCAGTCCGCTTTTTGCCTTGGCGTTTGCCCTCGCGATTATCGTGGTCTACGACGCGACCGGCGTGCGCAGACAGGCTGGTTTACAGGCAGCCAGGATTAACCTGATCGTGCATGAGATTATCGAAACCGGAAAAGTTCCAGAGCAGGAATGGGAAAAACTGCGCGAAAGCATCGGCCATTCCCCTGGGGAAGCTTTCGCTGGCGTGCTGCTTGGATTTGCCGTCGCGGTTGTCATCCGCCTGCTAATGCCGCCAGCGTAACAAGTGTACTTCCCTTAAAAAGTTAACCAAAAGAAAAACCGAGTGCTTTCAGTTAGGGTTTATCACTTAATTGTTCGTTTGTATCAATGAAAGTTATCTGCTCAGCTTGTTTTTTATAATCCTGAGCACAGAATCCAGTTCCGGAACGCGCAGCAAACGCAAGCTTAACCCATACACTACCACGCCAGCCAGCATCCCACCCAACAACGCGAGTACTCCCTGCTCCCCAGGCATCAGCCGTAAATAAGCGAAAACTGTCAATGTCATTAAAGCTGAGCCAATCAAGGCGGCAGACGCGCCGCGGAGAATACTCTTGCCTTCCATGCCTTTCAGTTTTCTGCGCAGCAGCTCCAGCAGCAGCAAGCTCTCTAAGCCGGTCGCGACGGAATTAGCCAGCGCCAGCCCTCCGTGCGGCATCCACCCAATGCTTCGGAACCAGGCCGCCAGCAAGAAGGACAGCCCGATGTTTAAGCTCATCGCGCCAACCCCAACCAGCACCGGCGTGCGCGTATCGTGCAAGGCATAAAACGCGCGGCTGAGCACTTCTACCAGGCAGTGACCCACCAACCCAGCGGCGTACCACAGCAGCGCCCAAGCCACCAGGCGGGTGGACTCCGCCCCGAACTCCCCGCGCTCATACAGCACGCGCACCAGTGGAACCCGCAGCAGAATCAAGCCCAGGCTGGCAGGCAAAGAGAGCAGAATAATGCCGCGCAAAATCCTGGCAATGGTGTGGCGCATATGCGCGAACTGCCCCATCTCAGCCTGCGCCGAAAGCGTTGGCAACGAAGCTATCCCTGCCGATTGCGCGATGGCGCGCTGGGGCATCATCATCAAGGCAAAAGCCAAAGCGACGGAGCTGGCTGCGCCTTCCCCCAGGCTGAGAGCGATAATTGTGTTTGCGACGAAATTAAGCTGAACTACAGCCGCCCCAACCAGCCGCGGCAGCATCAACTTTAATACTTGCCGGACGGCTTTATCCTTGAGGCCGACAGCGGCGGAATAGGCTCTTGCGGGCAGCCTTAATAAAGAGGGAATTTGCAGCAGCAAATGCCCGGCAGCGCCCAGCACAACGCCGATTGCCAATCTATCAACGCCCCAGCTTTTTGGCAGCGCAAGCGTGCCAAAGATGATGCCCAACGAGTACATGGCAGGCGCGAGCGCTGGAATCAGGAATGACCGGTGGGCGTTTAGCATGCCCATCACCAACCCGCTTATTCCAAAAATTACTACGGTCGGGAGCATGATGCGCAGCAGGCGCACGGTTACTGAAAGCTGACCCATGTTGGAATCGGCGGTAAGGGCGTATAAACCGTTTTTCACAATCCACGGAGCGAAAATCCAAGCCAGGATAGAAACAGCAATAAGGACGAGAAAAACAACATTGACCACGCCGGAGGCCAAACGCCAGGCGCCTTTTTTGTCATCACGTGTCAGGAAGCCGGTAAAGAGCGGGATGAACGCCGAACCAAGCGCGCCGCCTGCCGTAAGGTTAAAGAGCAGTTCGGTGATGCGGTTGGCGGCATTAAACGAATCCAAAGCCGCGCTGGTGCCAAACGCATCGGTAATCACAACCTGATGCGCTATCCCAACCAGGCTGCTGATAATGAACGCGATCATCACAATGCCAGTTGCCCGCGCGATTTGCCGACTGGCAAGCTCGGCGCCTTCCCCTTTGCCGCTTATCCTGAAATCAGAGCCCTTCGGGCTTGCCTGGGCAGCGCAAACCGGCGCGTCCTCGGCGCCTGGCAAGGTTTCCTGGTTTTGTTCAGTCATCTCAATTTTCATCCTGGGCTAAGAACGCTTTTTTCGCCCTTTCCCAAAGCGCGTCCATCTCTTCAAAGCTCAGGTCCTCCACGTTTTTGCCAGCCTTCGCGGCTTCCGCTTCGATATAAGCGAAACGTTTGCGGAAGCGCAGATTGCATTCCCGCAGCGCAGTTTCCGGGTCAATATCCAGCCAGCGAATGAGGTTGACCGCCGCGAAAAGCAAATCTCCGGCTTCAGCCTGGCGCTCTTTCGCATTCTCCGCGCTATTAAGTTCCTCCAACTCTTCGCGCACTTTGGCAATCACAGGTTCAATGGTATTCCAATCGAAACCAACCCGTTTGGCGCGCCTTTGGATCTGATCGGCCTGTGTTAGGGCCGGCAGAGCCAGAGGGATGCCGTCCAGCATGCCGATTTTGTGGCTGTTCCCATTTTCTTCCCGTTCTTTCGCTTTTATCTTTTCCCAGTTTTGGAGAACATTATCCACCGAATTAACTTGCAATTCCCCAAATACATGCGGGTGCCGCCGGATGAGCTTGGAACTAATCCCTTGTATCACATCAGCCATTCTAAAGTCTTCATTTTCCGTGGCAATCTGAGCATGGAGCAAAATCTGCAGCAGTAAATCGCCCAATTCTTCGCGCAGTTCATCCGGGTCTTCTCGGTCCAGCGCTTCCAGAACTTCATAACTCTCCTGGAGCAGGTAAGGCCGCAGGGAGAGATGCGTTTGTTCGCGATCCCAGGGGCAGCCTTCCGGGGCGCGCAGCCGCGCGATAATTTCCTGGAATTCTTCAAAGGCATATCCATGCTCGCGCGGGGGCACATAGAGCGTGGAAAGGAGACCCAGTTTTACTGATTGGTCAATTGCGTGCAGTGGTAAATCTTCAACGCTCTGCTGAGCCGTGCCGGCAGCGTGTACCAAACGGACTGGATAATCGTCGGGATAATTGCTCATGAGAGTCAGCTTGATTTCGGTCGCGTCCAGCCTGGTGCCAATCTGGTGAACAAGCGCCCCGCAGGAAGGCGGGAAGGTCGGCACGTTCTGCTCCGCCAGCTGCAGGGCGTCAATCAACACCAGCTGGTTGGCCGGGTCAATCCCCAGCGCCGCGCAAACGGGCTCAACAAAGCTCATTCCGTTGATAATACGTACCGGGATACCAAGCTGCGCTGCCCGCTCCTGGATGCGCGCGCTAGTTTCCTCCGCCACCCACGGGCTGCCCGGAACGGCATAGGTCACGCCCTGCTCGCGTTCACCCAGTTGCAACACCGTCTGGGTTATTTCTTGCAGAACATCCGCGAGGGCTGCATGCTGCTCGTAGAGCGCGTCAAAGCTGTTCACGCGCAGGGTTTGGGGTAATTCCGCCGCGCAAGGATGCATGCTGGTGCGCAGGTAGACTTCTTCTGCCTGGCAAAGCCACTCCCACGCTTCCCGGGTCAGTAGTTCAGCGCCGGCGGGGCCAAGTCCAACAATCACAATTCCAGGATTATTCATTAGTTCACACGATAAGGCAGCGAATTTCGATTATCCCTATTGAAACAGGGAAAGGCTGCCCATATGCTGAATACGGACAGCCTTCATATTGTATCCCATTAATGCCTGCGGAATTTTGCCACCAAAAGGGGCACTCCCGCAAGTAGGATTAACGCTTGGTGTAGGTCGGGGCCTTGCGGGCGCGCTTGAGACCGGGCTTCTTGCGTTCCTTGACGCGCGCGTCACGGGTGAGCAGACCCTTATCGCGCAGGCCGCCTCGGGCGCCTTCGTCCATGGTGACCAGAGCGCGGGCGAGACCAAGTTTGACAGCGTCGCGCTGACCGGAGACACCGCCGCCTTCAACCTTAACGCTCACGTCGGTGAGGGTGGGGTTTTGTCCGGCTGCTTCCAGCGCTTTCAGAATCATCGGGGCGTCGCCAGTCCGGGGGAAGTACACTTCCAGCGGTTTCTCGTTGACAGTAAACACACCACTCCCGGCAGTCACGCGGACGCGGGCGGTGCTTTCCTTACGTCGTCCAACAGCTTCAAAATATTGTGCCATAATACCTCTTTAATTACTCAGCGATCGGTTTCGGATCCTGAGCCTGATGTGGGTGCTCGGGACCGGCATAGATTTTCAGATTATCCAGAAAGCGCACAGTCAGACGGTTCTTTGGCAGCATGCCGCGAACAGCCGCGCGAATGACCGCTTCCGGCTTCAGTTCCATCTGGCGCTTGATGGTGACAGCTTTAAGACCGCCTGGATACTGTGAATGACGATAGTACTTCTTTTCTTCCGCCCGGGTTTGATTGAAATTGATCTGAGCGGCATTAATCACTACCACATGGTCATTCAAAACCACGCCAGGGGTGTAATCCGCGCGGTGTTTGCCTGTTAGCAGCATTGCGATCTTGGTCGCAAGTCTGCCCAGCGTTTCGCCGGCGGCATCCACAAGATACCACTCGCCGGTAGTTTGTCCTTTTGGAACGTATGTTTTTTCCACTGTTACTTTCTCCGTTTTATCAAATCCACACTCGGGCAGTAGCTGCCAGAGCTTATTTCCACTCATTCTCTGGATAAGCGACTTCCATCAGGGTCAATCCCCTGGCAGGCGCCAAGCTGACGATTCCCGTTTCGCCGCTTTCCAGACCTCGACTTACGATATCTTCGGGCAGCTTGCCCAGCCCGATCTGCACAAGCACGAACACAATCCGACGCACCATATGGTACAGAAAGGCATTTCCACAAATGCTAAAAGAAGCCGTTTGGCCGCTAGCTTCCCAGCGCGCGCCGTAAATCCTGCGCACCGTGGTCGCGTCTTCCTTCAAAGCCTTTCCAAAAGCCCTGAAATCGTGTTCGCCAAGCAGCATTTCGGCCGCCCGGTTCATCCGTTCCAGGTCCGGCAAGCTGTTCAAGCGCCAGGAGAAGCGGTCCACCAACGGGTTGCGCGCGGTCTGCGCGTAAACCTGGTAGCGATAGCTGCGGCTCAGCGCGTCGTAACGCGGGTGAAACGCCAGCGGAACTTCTTCGGCAGCCAGCACCGCGATATCCGCGGGCAGATGAGCGTTCAGCGCGGTCACGAGGGTATCGGTTCCGTGTTTCCACTCCAGGGAAAAGCTGATAACCTGCCCCTGGGCGTGTACGCCGCTGTCAGTTCTGCCGGCAGGCATCACTGCCCGGCCCTGCCACCCCAGTTTGCGCAGCGCGGCTTCAAATTCCGCCTGAACGCTGTGGTTGTTCTTCTGACGCTGAAAGCCGTGGTACTCCGTGCCTTCGTAAGCGAGAATAAGTTTGTAATGTGCCATGCCTTTCAACTTTCAGGGCCCGAAAGGCGAAAACCCTTCATGCCGCGTTACTCTGAAACAAGTTCCAGCAAAACCATTTCGGCGTTGTCACCGAGGCGAGGTCCCAATTTGAGCAGACGGGTATAGCCGCCGGGACGGGTCTTGAAGCGCGGGGCAATGTCATCAAAGAGTTTCTTGACGATATCCGCGCTGGAATTACCAAGTTCAGCGGCGATTTGCCGGCGGGCGTTCAGCTTTTCCACTTCGCTCGCGGTCAGGCTGTTGCGGGCAACAGTAATCATCTTCTCAGCGTCGGGCTGAATAGACTTTGCTTTTGCCAGCGTAGTCTGAATCTTTTCATGTTCAAATAATTGCATAATCATCGTCTTGCGCATGGCCGTGCGGTGTCCGCCGCTTCTGCCAAGGCGATATCCTTTTACCTGATGTCGCATAACTTACTACTCCGCTTTTTCGTCTTTTAGGTAGCCTTTTTCAATCATTTTGGCTCTTAATTCAACCAGGCTCTTCTCCCCAAAATTTCGGATAGAGAGCATGTGGTTTTCCCCTTTTGCCAGCATCTCACGCACATCGCGCACTGTCGAAACGCCGGTGCGTTTCAGGGCGTTATATACGCGCACGGTAAGGTCAAGCGCTTCGATGGGCGTCTCGGCTGCTTCAATGCCTCCCAGACGGTCAACTTCTTCCACCTCGGCGACAGTGTCCAGGATGTCCTCGGCATCGCCGCTGATGAAGCTGAACTGCCGGACGAGCAAATCGACCGCGCTCTGCAGCGCGGTTTCCGGGGGCACTGTGCCGTCGGTCGTAATCTGCAGGACCAGCTTGTCATAATTTGTATTATGACCCACACGGGCGTTGCCGACTGACCAATTCACGCGCCGAACCGGTGAGAAAATCGCGTCCACAGGCAAAACGCCAATGGGCAGCCGCTCTGCGCGGTCTCCCGCGGGCATGTATCCGCGTCCGCGTTCAACTGTGAATTCCATCTCCACATGCGCCGCGTTATCGGTGATGCTGAAAAGGTACAGGTCCGGGTTGATAATTTCAACTTCCGGCGGGCAGAGGATATCTGCCGCGGTGTAGGTGCCTTCTCCGCGCACGTCCAGTTGGAGGTGCGCCACATCCACGTCATAAAGCTTCATGCGGATCTGTTTCAGGTTCAGCATAACCTGGATAACGTCCTCGCGGACGCCAGGGATGGTGCTGAACTCGTGCATCACGTCCGTAATGCGCACAGCGGTGATCGCCGCGCCTTCCAAAGAGGAAAGCAGCACACGGCGAATCGCGTTGCCAAGGGTAATGCCAAAACCGCGTTCCAACGGGCTGATTGTGAACAGCCCCGTCTCACGGGTTTCTTTACTACCTTCTACTTTTGGTGTTACCATATCCATTCTTACACTCACGGTTAGCCCCTCCGCC
>JAAZPN010000078.1 GCA_012797215.1 Chloroflexota bacterium
ACTGGCGCGCTCAGCGCGGAGGTCTATTACAGCGAGGTGAACGGCGTGCCAGTCTATCTGATTGGCGGCGAACCCATCGCCAACAGCCCGGTCTACAGCCCGGACTCTGCCGCCGATGGGCGCAAGTATGTGTTTTTCTCCGCTGCCGCGTTGGGTCTGATGGACCGCCTGGAGTGGAAACCGGACATTGTGCATGCCAACGATTGGCACACCGCCCTGGTGGTGTATTTGCTCAGCCTGCGCCGCAAAGCGTCCCCCGCCGCCGCGCATCCTAAAACAGTGTTCACAATGCACAACCTGCCTTTCATGGGCGCGGGCACCGAAGCCGCCTTTGATAATTACGGCATTCCTCCCAGCCGCTACAGCCTGGTGCCGTGGTGGGGCAAAAAGTTCCCACTGCCGCTCGCGATTCAAACTGCCGACCGCGTGACCACCGTCTCCGAAACCTACGCGCAAGAGATCCTCACCCCGGAATTCGGCTGCGGGCTGGAAAAGCTCCTTCAAACCAGGCATAAGGTTGTTTCGGGCATTGTCAACGGTCTGGATATGGACGCCTGGGACCCGACCAACGACAGCCGCATTCCTGCCTCTTTTAGCGCCGAAGCGCTCGAGCAGCGCGCTGCTAATAAAAACGCTCTCGCGCGCGAGTTCGAGCTCGACCCTGACCCCACCATCCCCTTGCTGGTGCTCGTTTCGCGCATGGATCAGCAAAAGGGCGTAGATCTGGCCGTAGAAGGGCTGGCAAGCCTCGGAAAGCGAGATTGGCAGGCGATACTGCTCGGGACAGGTAACCCTGAGCTCGAAGAAGCCTGCCGCAAGCTGGAAAGCGACCACCCCAAGCGCGTGCGCGCTGCCATTCGCTTCGACATCAACCTCTCGCGCCGCATGTACGCGGGCGGTGATATCCTGCTGATGCCCTCGCGCTACGAGCCCTGCGGATTGGCGCAGATGATGGCGATGCGTTACGGCTGCATCCCCTTAGCCCGCGCTACCGGCGGCCTGCAGGATACGATTTGCGACGTCAGCGCCTATCCCGAAAGCGGAACTGGCTTTCTCTTCAAGCCCGCTACAGCCAAAGACTTTGCGGGCGCGCTCACCAGGGCGCTGGACCTGTTCAAGAACTCGGGTTCCTGGCAAGCGATGCAAAAGCGCGGCATGCGCCAGGATTTTTCCTGGTCCAAATCCGCGCTCGAATACCTGCGGCTTTACCAGGGTTTGGGCGTGAAGTAACTCTCAAAAACACAAAGATACCTAAAAACAGCAGAGGCGCCGATGAGCGCCGCTGCTGTTTATCATCACAAATTCAGGCTCGTCGCCGTTTATCCACCACCTCAAGCAGCACGCTGAATGCGTCTGCGAATGCTTTCACGCCTTCCGCCTCCAGCTGCGCGGTCACCTGCGGCATCGCAATGCCGAGCGCTTCCAGGCGGGTAAAAAGCGCGCGGGCGCTATCCAGGTTTTCACCAATGCTATTACGCACCTTTCCGTGGTCCAGGAAGGCTGTCAGCGTTTGGGGCGGCACTGTGTTTACCGTGTCCGCGCCAATCAGTTCTTCCACGTACATCACATCCCGGTAAGCAGGGTTCTTGGTGCTGGTGGAAGCCCACAATGGGCGCTGTTTGCGCGCGCCCAGGGCATGCAAGCGCGCAAATCGCTCGGAACCAAAGACCTGTAAAAATTGCGCATACGCCAGGCGCGCATTCGCGACGGCTGCCTTGCCCGCCAAGGCCTGGGCTTCTGGCGCCCCGCTGGCCTGTAAGCGCGGGTCGATGTGCGAATCCACGCGCGAGATGAAGAACGACGCCACCGAAGCAATCCCTTCCAGCGGCTGTTCGGCTTCAGCTCTTTGCTCCAAACCCATCAGGTAGGACTCCATCACTTCACCGTAGCGTTCCAGCGAAAAAATCAAGGTCACGTTCACATTGATGCCCGCGGCAATGGCCGCCTGGATGGCCGGCAGGCCGGCTTTCGTCGCCGGGATTTTTATCATCAGGTTCGGCCGGTTCACCCGCTGCCAAAGCTCTTTGGCTTGCGCTAGCGTCTCCGCGCTTTTTTCGGCCAGAAATGGGCTCACTTCCAGGCTGACATAGCCATCCGCCCCGCCTGAAGCTTCATACAGCGGCATAAACAGATCCGCTGCGGCTTGAATATCTTCAATCGCAAGTCGGAAAAAGACTTCCTCAGCAGATAGTGTCGGATCGTAGAGCGGTCTCAGGCTTTCGTCGTAATCGGTCGAATGCGCGATGGCGTTCATGAAAATTGAGGGGTTAGACGTCACCCCGCGAATCTCTCCGCGCGCGATCATCCCTCCTAATTCACCGTTTTCCAGCAGGCTGCGTTGTATATTGTCGTACCAGATAGATTGACCCTCGTTCAATAATTGCGCTGTCGTATTCATCACTTTCTAAAATATCCTCCTATTGAATTTTAATGTATCCAGCATGCTGCTGTCATCACAAAGGCAACCAACCACAGGCTGACCTGATTATAAGGTCAACAAACCGTAAGCGCATCGAACCTGAGCCATGAGAGCGCTTTTTTGCGTATCACATCCCACGTCGTGCGTTAGCGCGCAAGTTCGCAGCTAATTACCGGACCGGCGTAAAAAGAACTTAGTTATTTCTTCCACGATCGCAGGGATGACTGCCAGGCCAAGCACCACCATCCATTCCCGCGCCGCCAAAAAATGCGTGTTAAAGACTGGCTGCAAGAAAGGCACATTCACCACCGAAAGTAAAACCACCAGGCTTACGAGAAAAGCTGGCTGCATGGCCCGGTTTGAGAACAGACCCAATTGGAAGACAGACAGCCTCTCCGACCGCACCGTATAGGCTCTGAAAAGCTCGCAGAGGGCGAGGGTAATAAACGCCATTGTCTCAGCAGTTTGCACATCCACTCCGGTCCAATTAAAACGCAGCAGCGTCAATAATGGACTTTGTCCGGGGGGCAGCGCCGCGCCGGGGTGCCACCAGAGCCCCAACAGAAAAGCGCCGAGCGCGACGGCAGTCTGGCACACAGTCTGAATGGTCAGCCCAATGCGCATGCTCTTTTTAATAATTGGTTCATTTTTTGGGCGCGGCGGCCTTTGCATCACTTGCGGCTCCCCCTTCTCCACCGCGAGCGCCAGAGCGGGAAATCCGTCTGTCAGCAGATTTAAGGTCAGCAGTTGGATGACGGTCAGTGGCAGGGGCAGTCGGAGAAGCGCAGCCACAAAGATAACCATAATTTCGGTCAGATTTGTGGAGAGCATGAAAAACACAAACTTGCGAATGTTAGCGTAAATCACGCGTCCCTGTTCCACAGCCGCCACAATGCTGGCGTAATTGTCATCGGTCAGCACCATATCCGCGGTACTTTTGGCAACGTCCGTGCCGGTGATGCCCATCGCCACGCCAATATCCGCCTTCTTGAGCGCCGGCGCGTCATTCACGCCGTCGCCCGTCATCGCAACCACTTCACCATTGTTTTGCAGTGCTTGCACAATGCGCAGTTTATGTTCCGGCGAAACCCGCGCGAAGATTGATACATCTTTTACCACCTGTTCAAGCTCCGAATCGGGAAGTTTTTCTACTTCAGCGCCGGTTAGCGCTTTCCCATTCGTGGAGATTCCCAGATCTTCGGCGATATGCCGGGCTGTTAGCGGATGATCTCCAGTAATCATGATTGGACGGATTCCAGCGCTCTTGCACAACGCCACGGCGTCCTTCACTTCCGGTCTGGCTGGGTCAATCATCCCAACCATGCCCACAAAAGTCATACCGGTTTCCACGTCATCTGCTTTTAGCTCATCCGGGAGCTCCGCCAGGGTGCGGTAGGCCAGGCCCAAAACTCGCACGCCCTGTTCAGCCATATGCGCGTTGGCAGCCTCAATCCGCTCGCGCCATTGCGATTCAAGCGGAACAACCCGGCCCTCCACGTATAATTTATCCGCGATGTCCAGCAAGCCGTCCACGGAACCCTTGGTATAAGCCAGATAGCGCGCTTCTTCATCCACGCCCCAACTCCACAGTTCGCGCACGGCCTCATGCAAATCTTCTCTCTTGTCCGGCAGGCGGTGGGCAGTAGTCATGCGCTTGCGCTCGGAATCAAACGGCACTTCAGCCTCGCGCGGCAAAGCTTCCATGAGCAGCTTTTTGGTCAGGCCCATTCGCGCCGCTGCCACTACCAAGGCGCCTTCGGTTGGGTCACCAATCATTACAAAACGTTCTTCTTTTTCGGGGTGAGGTTCAATGATTGCGTCGTTGCAAAGCGTCCCGCCAGCCAAGGTATGCAGCAGCGTGGGGCATGCCCGCAGCATCTCAAGCTGTTTTTCATCGGGGGCTTCCACCTGCAGAACTTCTTGCAGGCTGCGGATGGCGCCATATTCGGCCTCGTGCGTAAAATCCAGGATGTGACTTGCCATGTCCACCACGGTCACCGTCATCCTGTTTTCAGTCAGCGTTCCGGTTTTGTCTGAGCAAATCACCGTAATGGAACCGAGCGTCTCAACCGCTTGCAGCTTGCGGATGAGCGCGTGCCGTTTGATCATCTCGCGCATTCCGAGAGCCAGGCTGATGGTAACCACCGCGGATAAACCCTCCGGCACAGCGGCGATAGCCAGCCCAACCGCGATCATAAAGCTTTCCAGCACGGCCGCGGTGCTTGCCTTTGTGAAGCCTTGCGTGAAGACCCCACTGCGCGCCAAACCAAGCAAGAACACCAGTCCGCAGACTAGCAGCGCAGCAATTGCCAGGGTTTTCCCCAGCTTATCAAGTTTGTTCTGCAAGGGAGTCTTGCCGTCATCCACCGATTGGAGCATATCAGCGATCATGCCAATCTGGGTTTCCATACCCGTGGCAACCACAACCCCATGCCCGCGGCCGTAACTGACCAGCGTGGCGGCAAAAAGCATGTTCTTGCGGTCTCCCAGCGCAGCATTCTCGGACAACACCAGCGCGGCGCTTTTTTGCACTGGAACAGATTCTCCCGTCAGCGTGGCTTCTTCCACCCTCAGGTTGACAGATTCCAACAGGCGTATATCCGCGGGAACGTAATTGCCCGCTTCAACATATACGATGTCACCCGGCACCAGTTCTCTGGCAGGGATTGAGAGCCGTATGCCATCGCGAAGCACCTGAGACTCTGGGGCAGCCATTTTTTTCAACGCGGCCAGAGAGGCTTCGGCTTTGCTTTCCTGCACTACCCCGAGTGTCGCGTTGAGCACAACGATGAGCATGATGACGCCCGCCTCAAGCCAGTCCCCTAACAAAGCAGAAATTACGGCTGCAGCCAGCAGCAGCAGAACAATAAAATCCTTTAGCTGCCTGCCAAGCAGTTCCCAGAAAGTGGGTAGGGGCTTCTCGCGCAGTTCATTAAATCCATAGCGCTTTTGTCGCTCCTGCACCTCCCCAAGCGTCAGCCCTGTCGCGGGTTTGGCAGCCAGCTCTGCGATAGCTTCGTCCAGCTTCTTATCGTGCCAGTTTTGTGACATATTCTGCGCTTTGCTTTCAAGGGAAGATTTAGGGTCCATATCTGCCTCCAGGATCCTTAAATTATATCAATGTTAGCTCGTTGGAAGGACTATCCTTTGTAGTAGCTGGAAAAGTTTGCACGCAGTGCAAGAGAGCTCTTATCGCGAGGTTCTTTTTCGCGCGATTTCTCGCGAATCCTTTCTCTCCAGGGTAAAGATGTGTACAATACTAAATGGATAATTTAGAAAGGATGAATAGTATGAAAAAGAATCTCAGCATTGTCTCAATTGTTGCATTATTAGCGCTATTAACGCTCGCGTGCAACTTTCCATTCGGTTCTGTTGGAATAAAATCGCCCATCGCTGAAAAAGGCTCAGGCAACGTCATCACATCCGAACCCGCGATTTCAGAGTTCCGCTCCATCAGGCTTGCAGGCGCAGGGGAGCTGCGCCTGATTCAGGGCAGCGAATACCGCCTGACCATCGAGGCTGAAGACAACATCCTCCCGCAACTTACCGCCGAAATGAGCGGCAGCACGCTGAAATTGGGATACGAAGAAAGCTTGTGGAAAGAACGCTACGTGCCCACCAAGCCCATTATCTACACGCTTACCTTCGTCAGCCTGGAAGAAATCACCCTGCTGGGCGGCGCGAAAATCTCTTGCGATTCTCTGGATGTCCCCAACCTCCGCATGGACCTGAATGGCGGCATGGACGTCAGCATGAATGCTGTTTTTGCCGACACTATCGAACTGAAATTGGACGGCGGCGCGAACGTCAACATCACCGGCGAGGTCGGCAGGCAGTCCCTCACCCTCAATGGCGCTGGCGCTTATTCCGCCGAAGACCTGAAAAGCCGGGAAGCGAAAATAGTCATCAATGGAGCTGGCGAGGCCAAAATCTGGGCGACCGAAACGCTTGACGTCTCACTGAACGGTCTGGGCTCAGTCTCGTATTATGGCAGCCCGCAGGTCACGCAATCATTAATCGGTCTCGGGTCCATCACCAGCCTGGGAGAGAAATGATGAATAAACGTCAAAAGATTGCTTTTGGCGTGGTTCTCGTACTGATAGGCGCGGCGCTCTTCGCGCGCCCATTTCTGCCTGAACTGGAACCGTTCTTCAGTTGGCCGCTCCTGCTTATCCCCTTGGGCTTGCTGGGAATAATCAGCGCTGCCATCCTGCAGCGGGGCGGCTGGTTGATTGCCACCGCGCTCATTACCGGCATTGGCGTAAACTTATGGGCTGTCAGAAATTTAGGCGGCGGGGTTTGGGCCAGCATGGTCGCCTTCCTCGGCTTGGGCCTCATCCTCGCGGACCTTTTCGACCCGGACGAGAAAGATGTCTGGCGCCCGGGTCTGATCCTCATCGCGGTTTCTGGCGCGCTTTTTCTCATCATGGGGGGGCGCGAGTACCTGCCCTGGCCGCAGCTTGCTAACTTCTGGCCTTTGACAATCGCGCTCATCGGCGTGCTTTTCATTCTCGCGGGCATCTCCGGGAAAAAGAAGAAATCGTAACCTAAATCAGAAGGAGCCTCGCGGCTCCTTTTTTTATACTTGTTCCCAGGCTGTTTTTAGCCGCTGGTAAGTTTCTTCCAGCGTTTCCGGCAGCACACGGGTTTGCCCGACTACCGTGATAAAGTTCGAGTCGCCGTTCCAGCGCGGCACCACATGCATATGCAAATGCCCAGCAATGCCAGCCCCACCTGGCGCGCCAATATTCATCCCCAGGTTAAAGCCCTGCGGATGGTAGCTGGCTTCCAGGATGCTCACCGCTTTGCTGGCTGTGCAAATTATTTCTGAGAGCGTATCCTGCGGCAGCTCCACAAGCTCCTGGCAGTGCTGGTACGGAACAATCATCAGGTGCCCATTGCTGTACGGATATCGGTTGAGAATAACATACACGCGCTCTCCCCGGTAAAGAATCAGGTTCTCTGGGCTGTCATCTTTATCAATAACCGCGCAGAATACGCAAGTGGGGTCTGCTTTATTCCGTTGGAAATATTCTTTTCGCCAGGGACTATAGATGTGATCCATCCGCATATTCTAACCCAAAAAGCCAACATTTTCGCGCATTGATTGACAAAAATGGCTGGCGCGTATACAATATGACCGTTTGGTCACCCAATAGACAGGTACTATGCCCACAAAAACCTTCCTAAATCTCCCCCAACACAAGCGCGCCAAGATTGAATCTGCCGCGGTGCAGGAATTCGCGCAGAAAGGCCTGCGCGGCGCCTCTGTAAATTCCCTGGTCGAAAACTCCGGCATTGCCAAAGGCTCATATTATCAATACTTTTCGGGCATGGAGGATATTTTCCAGCATATTCTCACGATTGCCCGTCAAAAGAAACTGGCCCTGGCCAACACGCTCAGCTCCTCAAACGGGCGCGACATGTTTGCTTATCTGCGCTGGTTATTCCAGGTGGAGATTCTCTTTGAATTGCGTGAACCGGAACTTGCCGCGATAGAGCATGAAGCCTTCCTGGAAAGTTTGAAAGCCCCCGAGACTGAAACTGAAAACGCTCCCTTAATTGGCGGTTCGTCCTTTTTCAACGAATTTCTCGCGCAGGGCATCCTCGCTGACGACGTCGCCACCTGGGTGGACACCAAGCTGGCAGCGCATTTGCTGGGAGCGGTCTATCACCTGGTAAACCGCCAGTTAATCGCCCGCCTGGGTGAAAACGCGGAAGCGCTGCGGACAGGCAAAATTGATATCCGCGAAGACCCACTCACCCAGAGCCTGTTGGACAACCTGATGGACCTGCTGGAAGCCGGTCTCTCACGAGAACCCGCTATCCGCAAGGATTTCTACTCCAAATAAGCCCTCACAAACAAACAAGCGGACCAAATGGTCCGCTTGTTAATATTTTACTGAAAACCTAAAAACTGGAAATTTTCACGCCCAGGCAGGTTCCCACCTGGTAAGCGCCGCGAACCCAGCCGTGGTCGGCGGGCACCAATTTATGCTTGTCCACCACGTCTTCCAGCGGAAGGCTGCTCATCGCGCCGTCCACGCGCGCGGCCATGCGACCAAATTGGCCGGTTTCCGCCATCAACACGCCCCATTCCGCCAGCTGCGTTGCCAGCAGCCGGTCAGAGGCGGTCGGCGTGCCGCCGCGCACCAAAGCGCCCAAAATCGTGATGCGGGTCTGCAAGCCAGTTTCGTCTTCCAGACGCCGCGCTAAAAGCATTGTCTCGCCGGAATAGCCCTTCCCGATGCGTTCCATCTCCGCGTTCACCGTGCTGTCGCTGCCAGCTTTCTGGCCGGCTTTTTTGCGCGCTGCCCGCTCCATGAACTCGACCAGCTCTTGGGAACGCGCGTTTTCCGCCACAGCTACCAGCGAGAAATTCCTGCCGGCCTTTTGCCGCGCGCCAATCGCCGCGCTGATGAGGCTGAAGTCATACGGAAATTCTGGAATGAGAATCACATCCGCTCCGGCTGCCAGGCCCGCGCCCAAGGTCAGCCAGCCCGCGCTGACGCCCGCCAGTTCCACGATCATAATCCGGTGAGTGGCGTTCGCGGTGGAATGCAGGCGGTCAATCGCCTGCGTGGCAATCTCGCGCGCGGTATCAAATCCGATGGCCTTATCGGTGCCGGGGATATCGTTATCGGCCGCCTTGGGCAGCACAATCACATTCAAGCCAGCCTTGCTCAGGTGCAGGCCGGCCTTGATGGTTTCTTTCCCCCCAATGCATACCAACGCGTCAAGTTTATGCCGTTTATAGGTGTCCACCGCGTTTTGGGTCAGGTCCGCTGTGCCTTTGCCAGCCGGCATAGCCTGTGGGATGCTGCGGCTGATGCCCAGGATGGTTCCGCCCAGCGTCAGGATGCCCGAAAGCACCCCGCCGCCCAAGTCCATCGTGCGGTCTTCCACCAAGCCATTGAAACCATCCCGGAAGCCAATCAGTTCCAGGTCTTTTTCCGCGCTGACGGCTTTTCCAATCCCGCGGATGGCGGCATTCATGCCCGCGCTGTCGCTTCCGGCAGTCAACAACCCGATTCGCTTTTTCATAGTTACCTCACAGGACGCGCAATTAGTTTTGGTAATTATAGCTGGAATTGAACTTAAAAATAGAAATGCCCTCGCGGGCATTTCTATGGTGTTCATGCCGAGCCACAGAATCGAACTGTGGACACTGCGATTTTCAGTCGCATGCTCTACCAACTGAGCTAGCTCGGCGTTCTTGCGAACAGTGGCAAGATTCTACCCGCAAGCAGGCGGGATGTCAAGCATAGTCCACTTTAGCTGCGCGCCGGCGGGGACTTAATATTTTGCCCCCAAAACACCCCAAAATCATCAAAATACATCTTGCGTCTCGTCAAAAATAATTGTATGATTATATTAACTCCTTCAAAGTTCCAAAACACTATCCTAACCTTTTTGTCCTTTCCGGCATCGCCGGGCATTAACATCAACAAACCATTCCGTCATCTCGTCTATCGCGTTTCTAACAATTGAATACGTTCGCATGGTTCCCTGGAGGTAAAAGATGCAAACGAAAAAGGTCCTTCCCTTTGTCTTACTTCTCGCGCTTCTGTTCATGCCGTTCGCGGATTCCGCTCAGGCGGTTTCTGCCAGGTCAGTTCAGCCCCTGATTCCTTCGCAGGAAGGCACACCCGTCGTCAGCGCCGGCGTGGACCCCAGCCCGAGCGGCGGCAGCGGGCAAATCCAATCCCTTTCCGGAAGTTACGTCGTCTTTGACCCGTCTTATGGTGGGGATGACGAGTACATTCCGGGAACAACTCAGACGCTCTGTTTTCGTTCGGAATCTTATACGACCGATTACGAGTATGTCTACTCCAACTGGCTCAAGTTTCCGAGCACCTGGAACGTGACCAATGTCACCGTTGTAGGAGGGTCGCCAAGTTGTGACAGCGGCGCCAGCTGGGGCACTTTTGCTTGGGCTTATCAAACTTCACCTTACGAAGTGCGGATTGACCATCCGCGCTACCAGCAAACAACGGACCACTGCGTGGCGGCATACTGCGTGGAAGTTACCTCTTCTTATGCTGGGGACCCCGCGCCCGTTTCCTGGTATTTTGACGGCGACGGATATGGCAGCGCGCCGCATAATCCCTGCAGCGTGGACGGCTATACTCCTGCAGGACAGAATGCCTGCGATGAGAGTACGCTTCCTACCGCGGATGTGCCGACGAATGCCACAGGCCTGTTCTTCTCTCCTGAAAGCATCGATGACGAAGGATGTCATGGAGAAATGGAACAGTATGAAGTCAAGCTTTACAACTTCACTGGCGCCCAAACCACCGTCAGCCTGACTTACTACCAAGATTTTTGGGGGACTTTTTGGGGCCCAACAGGATTTACGCTTCCTGATGGCGCTTATGCCAGTTTCTTCGTGGATGTTGACCCGCATGTCTGTACGGCGGATCGAGACATATTCGGCATGATTGAGGCAACCGATGGAACCGATATGGCTACCTTTGAGCTCCACAAACAGATGTATTCCGAGAAAGAGGAATGGGAGCAGCTGGCCACCAATTCCATTCTCTCGATGGACAACGTGCTGGGTGCCCACGCTGGTAAAGTCTGGCAAATTACCGGTTATGGCGTGACTGGGGTCAGCAATTACGACCCTCTCACGGATACCTGGACCGCGATTGCCTCTTCCAGTCCGCCTTTCGGTCAGAACTATGCCCGTTCTGGCTGCCAGTATGGCAATAAAGTCTTCATGTATGGCGATACGGCCACAGCCGGCTTCACCGGTCTGTGGAGCTATAACATGGATACCAACGCCTGGACGGCCGAAACACCTACCGGCACACCCCCGCCTCTGACAGGCATCTGGGCGCCAGCCTGGGTCGCGGACCCGGCCACAAATATTTGTTATCTGACCGGCGGCGCTAACACACCTGGTCCAGGCACTCTCAATACCGTCTATGTTTATGACCCTGTGGCGAACGCCTGGCTGACCCCGCTGCCAAACTTTTCCACCCCCAGAGATTTCCATGCGGCTTTCCTGTTCGACCGTCCGGCTGACGGACACACCATGTTGTGCGTCGCTGGAGGAAATTACGCCAATTCAGGCCTTACAAGCACGCAATGCTTTGAGTTCGCGGCCGGTATGTGGTACGCTGAAAATGCGGACCTGCCAACCATGCCTGCCTCCTTGTGGGCCATGGGCTACGGCATGGTTTCGGCTGACGAAGGGGATGACCTCTGGTTGGTCAACGGCGTTGACGCAACTGGCGCGCTGCCAAACGTAACCTGGCGCCTGAACACTTCCACTGGCATTTGGGAGGATATTGGCCCGCTGCCGACCCTCGCGACTTATCGGCTTTCGGCGGTCACGCTGGACGATACCCTCTACGCGGTGGGCGGCTCCACGGGAGGATTTTCACCATCTGGTTACACGCGCCGCTACCTGGCTGAGATATGCGAGGAATGCGTCGTCCCGAATGTCTATAAAGAAGCCACAGCGGTAGCGCTGCCTGGAGAAAGGATTACTTACACAATCACTGTACCCCAGCTGCCACCAGACACCGTATTAATCGAAGACCAACTTGAGGACGGAATTACTTACGTGCCTGGCAGCCTCACTGTCACACCAGACATTGGTAACTATTATTATGACGATAGCACAAAGAGCGTCAATTGGTCATTCTTCCCTCCGCCGATACCAGCAAATCAATGGACTCCAGTCAAGGTCAGCGGCCCCTCAGCGAACGTAAATCTTTCGCTCTCCGGGGTCAGCCAGGGCACCAGCCCGCTTCAGAGCCCGGACCAGTCCATTATTCATGATGTGCTCTGGGATCAGCCGTTGAGCACAGTAGACCAGAATGCCTACGTGAGTCAGGACTTTATTGACTTCCCGGCCTATTCCTCCTTCCTGGCGGATGATTTTACGGCGAACAGCCCCTGGACGATTGAGTCCTTCGTTGTTCCGGGAAATGGCTGGAATGGATTTACCACCCTCTTCAATGCCAACCAGCTTCTCTTTCTGATTTACGCGGATAATATGGGTGTTCCCGCCGGCGACCCATCCGGGCGTGGGGACCCTCCGCTCTGGGTGTTGATGGTCCCTCCAACGGATTCTCAGATTTCTATCACCAACGGAACAGGTGGCGTTCCGTCCAATGTCCAGTTGGATCTTACCACTCCGCTGATGCTGCCGGCTGGGCACTACTGGTTCATTTTCTACCCATCGATGAGTTTTGCTACTGCCGGTCAGTATGGCAGGCAGCCCGCGGATACCACAAATAGTTATGTTACGCAGTTTGTCAATCCCGGCGGAGGCTTTGGCGTAGGCACGGAATGGCAGGATTGGTACGTGCTTCAAGGACAGCCACAGCAGGACCTCGCGTTCAGCATTTACGGCACAGCAATTCAATCCGTTGAGATAAGCTTCCAGGCGGATGTCAACTGGCCGCGTGGGATACTTACCAATTACGCTTTCCTCTATTATGGGGACATGAATAATTTCGACTATGCGGATACCTTCACAGGACACGGCGTTTTCCTGCCAATCACGATGAAACAATAAACGTCAAGTTCATATTTACTGTCGGGGGGTGCCCGGGGGGGGGCCCCCCCTCCTCCTTTCAC
>JAAZPN010000079.1 GCA_012797215.1 Chloroflexota bacterium
CGCCGGTGTATTCCAGACGATTCAGGTTTACAGCAAAAAAGTCCGCGCACTTGCCAATTGCCAGTGAGCCGATATCCTCTCGACCCAACACTGCGGCGCCGCCGCGCGTAGCAATGGAAAGCGCCTGTCGGGCGGTCATCAAAGGCGGTGCGTCCGGCGCGGAGCGGCTGGCGCCGTGGACGCCGCTGTTCAGACGCGAAAGCAGCATCGCCTGGCGGGCTTCTGCCAGCATGTGCGAGCCGTCATTGCTGGCTGAGCCGTCCACGCCTAATCCCAGCTTGACACCGCGCGCAAGCATTTGCATCACCGGGGCGATGCCCGAAGCCAGGCGCATGTTGGAACTCGGGCAGTGCGCCACGCCGCAGCCATGCCGCGCATAGAGGTCGATTTCGTCGCTATTTACATGGACACTGTGGGCAAACCAGACGTCGTTCCCAATCCAGTCCACCGTTTGCATGTACGCGACCGGTTTATACCCGAACTTTTGCAGGCAGAAATCGTCCTCATCTTCGGTCTCTGCCAGGTGCGTGTGCAGATGGACGCCGTATTCCCTGGCAAGCTTGGCGGATTCGCGCATCAGATCTCCGGTGACGCTGAAAGGTGAACAGGGCGCCAGCACGATTTGCAGTTTGGAACCGGGTTTAGGGTCGTGGTAACGTTCAATCAGACGTTGACTGTCCCGCAGGATGGCGTCCTCGCTGTCGACGACTGAATCGGGGGGTAGACCGCCCTTGGACTCACCCAGGCTCATCGAACCCCGGGAAGCGTGCAGACGCAAGCCAATTTCGGCAGCGGCGTCAATTTCATCATCCAGGCGCGAGCCGTTGGGAAATAGGTACAGATGGTCTGAGGCGGTTGTGCAGCCAGAAAGCGCCAGTTCGGCCAGCGCTGTTTGCGTGCTGATAAAAACGGCGTCCGCGTCCATGCGCGCCCAAATTGGATAGAGCGTTTTAAGCCAGTTGAACAGATTCGCGTCCTGCGCGGCAGGCAGCGCGCGCGTGAGCGTCTGGTAAAAGTGATGGTGGGTGTTAATCAGCCCGGGCAGAATGATGTGCCCTGCGAGGTCAAGAATTTCATCCGCCTCGGAAGGGAGTTCCGCGGCAGAGCCGATTTGTTCGATAAACCCGTCCCGACAAAAGATGGCAGCATCCTGCAGTTCGCGGTCTTGCGAATCCATCGTCACTATCAGGGCGGCATTTTTAACCAGCAGCGTGGACATCATCTTCTCCTTCCTGGCTGGCTGCCTAAGCGGCAGCGTCTGCCAGTTCCCGGGCGCGCAGCGTGTTCTGCAATAACATAGCGATGGTCATTGGGCCAACACCACCAGGAACAGGGGTGAGGGCAGAGGCGACTTGCATTGCCTCCTCAAAGGCGACGTCCCCAACCAGCCGGGAGCCTTTGGGCGCGGACGCGTCCTCTACGCGGTTGATGCCCACATCGATGACAATTGCCCCAGGTTTAATCCAATCACCGCGTACCATCTCTGGCTTGCCGATAGCCGCGATAAGAACATCCGCCTGGCGGACGACAGAGGGCAGGTCGCGGGTCTTGGAGTGGCAGATGGTCACGGTTGCGTCGGCCCGCACCAGCAGAAGCGCTACTGGCATCCCGACAATATTGGAGCGCCCAAGCACGACTGCGTTTGCGCCAGCAAGTCTTGCTCCTGCTTGTTCCAGCAGCACCATCACGCCAGCCGGCGTGCAGGGCACAAAGAGGGGTTCACGTCCCTTTTGCGCCAGTCTGCCGATATTCACAGGATGAAAACCATCGACGTCCTTGGAAAGGTCTATCGCGCTGAGCACACGTTCTTCATTCAGATGGGCTGGAAGGGGAAGCTGCACCAAAATCCCATTAACATCCGGTTCCGCGTTCAGCTCGCGCACTAAAGCTTCCACCTCTTCCTGGCTGGAACTGGCGGGCAGCTTGTGCCCAAAGGAGCGTATGCCAACCTCTGCGCACATTTTTTGCTTGTTTCGGACATAAACTTGCGAAGCGGGGTCTTCTCCGACCAAAACAGTCGCTAGACCGGGAACAGGCAAGCCCTGACTACCGCGATCTTCCACCTTTTGTTTTACATGCGTTCGTATCTCTGCGGCGATTCGTTTTCCATCGATCAGGTGAGCTGTCATGTTTCCTCTGTGCTTTAGTGATGAGATTATACTCGAATCGACGGTATAATTTGGCTATGGACAAGAATAAGCTCCCCTTGGTGATTGGAATCGCCGGCGCGTCCGGTTCCGGAAAAACAACCCTTGCCTCTTCAATTTTGGATTCAATCGGACGCGATAAGATTGCCTTTTTGCCCCACGATGCCTATTACCGCGACCAGGCCGATCTCAGTTACACAGAGCGTTTAAAGATCAACTATGACCACCCTGACTCGCTGGAGACTGACCTGTTGCTCAGGCATATCATCGCGCTGAAAGCTGGCAAAGCGGTCAAACGACCAGTATACGATTACAAGCAGCATACGCGCTCCGCTGAAGTTGTTCAGATCGAGCCATGTCAGATAATCATGGTGGAAGGCATCCTGATCTTCTGGGAAGCGAAATTACGTAAAATATTTGACATGAAAGTGTTCGTAGAAACAGATTCCGACATCTGTTTCATCCGCAGGCTTAAGCGCGATATCGAAGAGCGCGGCCGGACGGTGGAGTCAGTTGTGAACCAATACCTGACCACGGTCCGTCCCAGCTATATTGATTTCGTCGAACCCTCCAAGCGTTTTGCGGATGTTATCATTCCCGAGGGAGGAAAAAACGCCGTCGCTCTGGACATGGTCATCGCGCGCTTGCAGGGGCTGCTAGACGATGCAAACAAGCTCTCCAGCTAAGAAAGACCTCAGCCAAACCCAGATTATCTGGCGGGTTATCCTGCTGATTGCGCTTCTCGCGGTAACTGTCACCTTATTCATCTTTCGAGATCAGGTGCAGAGGCTGCAGGCCTTTGGATACCCTGGAATTTTTCTATTTTCCCTGCTTTCCAACGCGACCATCCTCTTCCCTTTGCCTGGAGTGGTTTTCACGTCGGCAATGGGCGCGGTATTTAATCCCTTTTGGGTAGCGCTGGCAGCTGGATTAGGGGCCGCTTTGGGCGAATTCTCCGGGTATCTCGCTGGCGTCAGCGGGCAGATACTGCTTGAGAACAAAGCAAATTACGAAAAAGTTCTGGGTTGGATGCGGAAATACGGTTTGTGGACGATTCTCGTGCTGGCATTTATTCCCAATCCTCTCTTCGACATCGCCGGGTTTGCTGCTGCTTCGCTAAAGATTTCTGCCTGGAAATTCCTGCTGCTCTGCGCGCTGGGAAAGATCGCCAAGATGCTTCTGTTTGCTTATCTTGGGGCTGGTCTATTCTCCTTCTTAAGCTGAGCCAGGACTTGCCTCCTGCGCGCCAGTGGTCTTGTAATCATGCATTACCCTTTAAGTTATAATCCGGCAGGTGGAAACTTTTGCGCAAAACGCCCGTCAACTATTGGGGCTGCAGCTCAGCCGTGAACAGATTGCCGCTTTCAAGCTGCTTGAGGATGAGCTCCTGGAATGGAACAGCCATTTCAACCTGACGGCTATCCGCGATAAAGAAGGTATTGAGACCAAGCATTTTCTGGACTCACTCACCTGCCTGATGGCGCTGGATGCTGCTTCCACCCCGCGCAGTTTGATTGATATTGGCACAGGCGCGGGTTTTCCCGGAATTCCCCTTAAACTTATCCTCCCTCAGATGCGCCTGACCCTGGTGGAGTCCATCCAGAAAAAAGCCGGCTTCTGTACGCATATCGTCGAAAAACTTGGATTGAGGCAGGTGCAGGTTCTGGCGGAAAGGGCTGAAGAGGTTGGGCAAAACCCGGAACATCGGGAAAGCTACGACCTGGCAACCGCGCGAGCGGTTGCCGCGATGCCCACGCTTGTGGAATACTTGCTGCCATTAGTCCGAATTGGTGGACTTGTGATTATGCAAAAAGGGGAGAGCGCGAAGCTTGAAGCCTTGCAGAGCGAGAAAGTAATCCAACGACTGGGCGGAAAGATCAAGGTAATCTTACCTGTGGTACTGCCGGGTGTCGTTGATGAACGCTACCTGGTGGTGCTGGAAAAAGTCGCGCGAACTTCAGCGGACTTCCCACGACGGACCGGACTGCCGGCCAAGCAGCCGCTGACATAATCCCCGCAACTTAACCGTAGGCGATGGGGTTAAATTCCATAAGATGGCCAACACACTAAGCGTGCTCCCAAATTTGATGTTCATATGCGCTCTTGAGCCTAAAACGCTGCGGGCGCTTTTTGAAAATCGCTTCGTGCTGGATGACCTGAAAAGCCTCGGCGCGGGCGTAGCAATCGCAGTACGGGACTTTTCTGAAGAGCGCGCTCAGGCAGTCCGTTTGTTAAACCGGATGGGCATACCAGTTTCGGCCTGGCTGCTGCTGCCTGGGAGGGAGGGCAGCTGGTTGGACGGAACAAACGTGGTGCAGACTGCTGAACTTTACGATGCGCTCTTACGCTGGTCAGAACGTAAAGGGCTGCGCTGGTCAGCTGTTGGGTTTGCTGGCTGCCTCTCAAACGGTAAGGCTACAGGTTTAGACAAAGCTGCGCGGGCTTCTGAGGCAGTGCTGTACAAATTGATCGACCAGGCGCATGAGGATGGATTCGGAGTAGAACTCTTTTATGATCCGCCTGAGCCTCATGCCAATAAAGAAATCAAACTGAGGTTCCCCCAGACCTTGGGTCAACAATCCAGAGTTGTTGAACGCAGAATTAACCTAAAACCTAACCACCACGTGGTTGGTTATCCGCTTTCCAGCCAAATAGCAAGTTACAGTGAGGCAGTCTGTGTGAGCAATGCGCAAGGGAGCTTGTTCCCAAGCACGGAGGCAGGCGCGCAAAAGAAATCCTGGCGCGACTTCGCGCAGGAATTGCGTGCCGCCCGACAAAAAAGCAGCAGCATGTACGTATTTTCGCTTGAAAGCTGCGCAGAGCTTGGCTTTTTGGACCGCATGGTCACGTTGGATTGGAACGCGGAGACGCCAGGCTCGGTCAGGCGAGGAAACAGCAGCATGCGAAAAATCCGCGCGGGGCTGCAAAGAATGCCTTGGCTAGGTATCGCGGCGCTGATAAGTTTAATAAGTGGGGCACTGCTGATTGTGGGAAAAAAGAAACGCTAATTTGTTTTGAAAATCCCCCATTGATTCCTCCTTTTTTTACATTGTGATGGAGGATTAGGTTTAAGTTTTTCAAATGCCCTGGGAATTACAGTGAGACCTTGTGGTCAATTGCCTTGCCCGGTCGGGAGACCGTGCAAGAACCCTCGCATTTATCTACGCTGCTGCCCTCACCGAGCATAAAGGTTTGACCTACAGGACTTAATTGTTGGAGTTGTAAAAGCCGCCCGGGCTGAGCTAGAAATCCGTGTTAAACTTAAAGATTGCAAAATATGGATAACTTTCGCATGGATAACAATAACACTCCCACAATGATCGTCGGCTTGGGAAACCCCGGCCTGCAGTACCGTTACACTCGCCATAACGCGGGATTCATGGTGGCGCAAGCCTTGGCGGAAAAGCTCGAATTCAACCTGAAGCGCATCAAGTTTCGCTGTCAGATTGGCGACGGAAAGCTGGATGGCATTCCGTTGATCATCGCCAAACCGCTGACTTATATGAATGATTCCGGCAGCGCAGTCTCTTCCCTCCTGCGTTACTTCAAGGTTCCATTGGAGCGGCTTCTGGTAATTCATGATGATCTTGATTTACCGCTGGGAATGCTGCGATTACGCCCTGGGGGAGGCAGCGCGGGGCAGCGCGGAATGCAGTCCATTACAGACAAGCTGGGCACTAATGCTTTCCCGCGTTTGCGTTTTGGCATTGGCAGGCCTCCTGGCAGGATGGATCCAGCGGATTATGTGCTAGAAAAATTCAGTGCTTCTGAGCAGGAATTGCTCAAAATGACGCTCGACCAGGCCGCAGCGGCTGCCATGACCTTCATTCGTGAGGGTTTGGAAAAGGCAATGAACCAATACAATGGTGAAGTCGGCTGACCATCCACTCCTCAAGCACCTGAGCAGTCTTCAAGCTTATCAGGACCTGCTTTCCCATCTTTCAGAAGGGCAGTTTCAGGATTCTGAGCGCTTTGGGATGGGACTTCCGCGGGCTTCCCGGCTGGCGCTCCTGGCTGCTCTGCGGGCGGATTTGGAAGTTCCAGTTTTGCTGCTTACCAACCGCGCTGACCGCGCCTTGGGATTGTTTGATGAACTAAACTTCTGGTTGGGGTCTGAGCGGAATTTTTACTTCCCGGAACCTAACCCGCTCTTCTACGAAGCGCTGCCCTGGTCGGAGTCCACGCGTAAAGAACGACTCATAGTGCTTTCGGAACTGGCAAAACTGCTCCTGCCCGGTGTCGAGAAGGACATCGTTCCTCCCGTGGTTGTTGCTCCCATCCGCGCGGTGATGACGCGCACTATCCCCCGCCGTGAATTCTTGCGTGGCAGCCTGCGCCTGAAGGTAGGCGATAAACGCGACCTTCAGGAGATTATTCAAACCTGGGTGGGTTTGGGGTATCAATACAGCAATATCGTGGTGCAAAGCGGACAGTTTTCCCGCCGAGGCGGCATCCTTGATATCTGGTCTCCTTCCGAAGCGCTGCCTGTACGGGTGGAATTCTTCGGGGATGAGATTGACACGCTGCGGCAGTTCAATCCTGCGACGCAGCGCACGCTTACCAAGCTTGAGAGCACATTAATATTCCCGGCCTCAGAAGCGATGCCTTCTGCGGCCGAAAAGCTGGGCATACCACTCACGAATTTAAGCGAATTCCACTTACCCGAGATTTACGCGTTTCCATCGAGTCTGATGGATTACTTGCCAGATAATGCCCTTATTCTGCTGGATGGTGAGGAATTCATTACCGCCGCGGTAAATGATATTGAAGAAGAATCCATAGCGCGTTTTAACGCTTTAGTGGAACAGCAAACCCTTTCACCAGATTTCCCTTTGCCGTACATCACCTGGTCCGAAATTGAAGA
>JAAZPN010000080.1 GCA_012797215.1 Chloroflexota bacterium
GCGGTAAGCAGCATGTCCTGCAGCATTTCCGCGTCGGCGTCTTTCAGTACATCTTCCTGAACGGTCACAGCCACGCATTTCTGGTCGCCCGTCATGGTGATGGACACCGCTCCACCGCCAGCGGTCTCAGTCACCTGCGCTTCAGCGATTTCCGCCTGCGCGGCCGCCATTTGTTCCTGCAGCTTGGCGATTTGCGCCATCATGTTCCCGCCTGATCGGGCGGAAGGTCCGGTATTGTATCCCTTTGCCATCTTAATCCTTCTTTTCCTTGTTAACGGTTTTTTTGCTGACTCGCCCGCCCAGTTCGCGCACGGTCATATCCACCAGACCGTTGGGAATAATTTCCGGGTGTTCTTCATCGGAAACCTGCGTGCCGGCTGTACAAGCAATCATTACATCCTTGCGGTAGTACTTTGCCAAAACCCCACGAACCGCGCGGAGCGGCTTTTCCTCGTTCATTTTGTCGCGCAGCAGGTCGCTCTTAAAACCCAGCGTAATCGTGCAGTTTTCGACGCGGATAATACGCGAGCTGTTGAGCAGAGCGCTTGCCACCTGGTCTACGCTGCGCACATCGCGCTTGATTTTTTCCCAGTCCTGCAGCAGGTTTTCCAGGTTCAGTTCTTCGCTCCCGCGCTTTTCAGTTTCCGCTGGCGCCAGGGTCTTTGGGGTCGGCGCGCTCGGATTTTCAGCAGTTTTGCTTTCTTTTTGCGGATCCGGCGCAGTCTTGACCGTTGCAGGCTCTTTTAACTCCGCCTTCACCTTCGGCTGCGGCGCTGGTCGCGTTTCTACCACCGGATTTTCTAAACGAGATACGGTTTTCGCAAACGCCAATTCCAAACCCAGACCCGGATGCCAATTGGCTTTCAGCTCCGCCGCGGCCTTGCTGAATTCGTTAATTCCAGCAATCAACTCCGCGGTGCTAAAAACACTCGCGTGTTGATTTACTATATTGCGTACTTCAGGCAGCAGTTCCAAGTCCTTACCGCCGTTCAGCTTGACTACCAAGAGCGAGCGCAAGTAATCCACCACCTGCCGAGCGAATTGACGAGGATCGGCTCCACCATCCAGGGCTGCGTGGATCAGACCTAATCCGCTCGCGCTATCTTTTTCCTGAATTGCCTGGATCAGGTCTATCACCGTCTGACTGGTTGTTGTACCCAAAATGTCCTGGACGGAAGCCAGGGTAATCCGCCGCTGCAGTGAAGCAAGCTGGTCTACCAGCGAGATTGCGTCGCGCATGCTGCCGGTAGACTGTCGAGCGATTAAGCTCAGCGCGTCCTCATCGATCTGGATGTTTTCTTGCGCGCAAATCAGGCGCAGTTTTTCAATGATCTGAGTGAGGGGAATGCGGCGGAATTCATGCCGTTGGCAGCGGGAGAGCACCGTCGCGGGGATTTTGTGGATTTCGGTCGTCGCCAGGATGAAAATAACATGGCTGGGGGGTTCTTCCAGCGTTTTCAACAGCGCGTTAAAAGCTGAAGTGGAAAGCATATGCACTTCATCGATAATATAAACTTTGAATTTCCCCTGGCTGGGAGCAAAATTGATCGTGTCCCGCAGTTCCCGTACGTCATCCACGCTGGTATTGGAAGCCGCATCTATCTCAATCAGATCCAGGAAGCGCCCTTGGTTGACCGCGGTGCAGTTTTCGCAAACGTTGCAGGGTCGTTCTTTTGGGTCTTCAGCCAGACAGTTGACGGCTTTTGCCAGGAGTCGGGCGGAGGTTGTTTTGCCAGTTCCGCGCGGGCCAGCAAAAAGGTAGGCCTGATTGACGCGATTTGAAACTACCGCGTTGCGCAGGGTCTGTACGATATGTTCCTGTCCCGCGACTTCATCCCAGGAAGACGGGCGCCAAGTTCTGTAAAGGGCTTGCGACATGACTGTTTCCCCTAAGGTATCAGATAAGTTGACCGCGCGCTGCCGCCCGGTTCGATTAAGGATAGCTCATCTCCGGATTTCCAGAGCGCTTCCGGTGAGTTCCAGAACAGCTCAATCACCGTGTCCGTGCCGGAACGCGTGTATAAGCGAACTGCGCCGTTTTGATTCAGCTTCAATGCCGGAAATGTGTAAGTCCGCGCGCCCGAAGCTGAAATTTGCCAGGCTGCCAGGTCCACCGCCGACTCGGATTGGTTGCGCACCAAAATGTACTCCAGGTCACGGTTGCCTACCCCCACGACTGCTTCGATGCTCACAACCGAGTTGCTCGCGGGCGGCGCGGTCAGAGCCGGCTTTGTCGAAAGTTGGAGCGTTGGTTTTGTTTCTGCTTCCGCGCTCGGAAAGGTAAGCAGGGGAAGGCCAGTTCCGCTGAATCGCTGCCACAAAAAAAGCACCAATACAACCGTTCCCGCGGAGACTAAAACGTTCAAGAGCAAGTAAGGCAGGATAGGAGCACGCTTTTTCATAATAGTATCGGTAATGATAGCATAAACCGGGCAGCTTAGAACAAGCTTTTCAGAACTTTCCGGGAGCTCTTGGTTCCTCAGCTGGATTGGGCTGGTTCCTGGCAAAGCCCTTATTAGACCTGAAAAATTGTTAATACTGTAAAATCCGTTCTTAACAAATTGATAACATTGGTTTTATTCTGATTTAATCAACCCGTGTTAATATAAAACCAGATTTGAACACATATTGTTTCTCTCCTTTCAAATTTGTTCAAATCAGGATCATGAAGTGACCAAACACTATGTTGATCGGAAGTAAGCCAGGCGCAGGTGAGGCGCCTGGTTTGCTTTTAACCACCCTACACTCCCGCCAATGCTTTTATTTCGTCGATGCGAACCCGCTGCTGCCAAAGCAGTCTGCGCGCCAGTTTCCGGGGAGACCATAATTCGCCCTTGACGTCCAGAACTGGAGCTTTCTCCGTTAACTCAGACAGCAGCTTTTCAAAGGTAACGCTGCTCGCTTCGAGCTCGTCAAAGGGATGGCGGCCTTCCTGAAAAGACGGCAGATGCGGATTGAAACAGCTCAAATAGTAATGCTCCATCCTGGCCAACTGCCGTAAGCTATCCAGAATCGTTCCTCCCAGCCCGGGCTTTTCCCGCGTGAGCAGCTCTTCAGGCAGGTATTCCAATCCATTCAGTAATTCCTCTCGCTGCCAACGAAATACATTTAAAACATTCTGAGTCTCAGTCACAGCCAACGGCCGCAGGTCATCTTCAAAGAAAGCCGTGCTTTCTTCAGAGCTTCCGACACCTGTCTGTTGGACAGTTTTATATGCTTCAACGATCCGAAAATCCATATTTAACAACTGGAACCAGGGCTCATCGGTGTGCAAGGCCACCCATTCCTCAAATTCCAACAGATTACGGGTGAAGTGCATCATCACATCCGCGTCATCACTGCCGTAAGCAAAGCAGCCGGGGAAGTCCAAACCCCAGGCGAGGATGCGCTCCTCAACAATGTATTCCAATCCAACCCGAATGAGCATGCGTGGTGTTAACTTTTTTCGCTCTTAATCATAAAAGACAGGGAGATGCCCGAGAGAGATGATGCGCATCCACTCCGCCCGATCGCCTTCTGTTAGGATGGATGCCTCTCCGGCAACCCGCGCGCCTGCTTTCTCGACAATTAAGCGCATGCCTTGCAAGGTTGAACCGGTGCTGATGACATCATCCAGAATTAATACGCCCTTGCCCGCGATTAATTCCCGGTCTTTTTCATCCAGAAACAGCTTCTGGGGTTTTCCGGTTGTGATTGAGAGCGTTTCAGCCTTGAGCGCGCTGCCCATGTAGGGTTTGCATTCTTTGCGCAGGACGATATAGGGCTTGCCCGTTTCCACTGCCAGCATGTGAGCAATCGGAATGCTCTTGGATTCCGCTGTCAGGATGACGTCATACTCAAGGTCTGCCAGCTTTTCCGCCAGGGCTTTAGCGCAAGCAGCCACTAATTCCACATCACCAAGAATATTGAGGATGGCGATGCGCAAGCCTGGCTTGACTTCAAAAAGCGTGAGTTCGCGGTGCACCCCCGCGATATCGATTGGATACGTCGCCCGTTGGTTTTCCATAATGCCTCCCGAGATAATAAGTTAACTGGATTCTAAACGAAAATACGTTCTGGAGGATAAAATCTGTTAAGGGCAACAAAAAACTCCTTAGAATCAGCTAGTGCCAGGGACGCCGACCCCGGCACTAGGTTTAAGGAGGAGAAGAAGAAGAGAAGTCGCCCTTTCAACTATTATCATATACAATATATCCCAGCGCTGCTTGACGCTTAACCTACGATTACCCTACGATTATTAAGGATTGCATGTTTGCTGTTGAAACTGAAGCTCTAAGCCGAATTTATAAGATAAAGAAAACCCGCAAAGAACCAGCGCACACGCTGGTCGCGCTCGATAATGTGAACCTGACAGTGAACCAAGGCGAGCTTTTCGGTTTGCTTGGTCCTAACGGCGCGGGTAAAACTACTTTAATAAAGGTACTGACCACCCTGCTGGCGCCCAGCAGCGGCGTCGCGCGCGTGAATGGACTGGATGTCGCGCGTCAGCCGGAGGATATTAGACGGCAGATAAACATGGTATCGGGAGGGGAAACTTCGGGTTATGGACTGCTGACTGTTCGGGAAAACCTGTGGATGTTCACCCAATTCTACGGTATCCCCTCCAATCAAGCCAACGCGCGCATCATGGAATTATTGAAAATCGTCAGTCTGGAAGACCGCGCCAACACCAAGAGCAGCAACCTCAGCACCGGCTTGCGCCAAAAGATGAACATCGTACGCGGCTTTATGACTGACCCGACCGTGCTTTTTCTTGATGAGCCTACTCTCGGCCTGGATGTTGGCGCGGCGCGGGATGTGCGCCGATTTGTACGCCAATGGGTTAACGAGGACAGGCGCCGTACGCTCTTGCTGACCACCCATTACATGGTGGAAGCGGAAGAAATGTGCGACCGGGTGGCGATTATCAACCAGGGAAAAATCCTTGCCTGCGACACTCCCCAGCGGCTAAAAGCAAGCCTGAGCACTGAAGGCGTTTTCTCTATCCAGGTGAGCGCATTGGATGAGGTGGATTTTGAAGACCTGAAACAGATTGCCGGTCTGCGCCAGGGCACGCTCAAACAAATTGAGGGTGGCGCGCAACTGGAATTAGTCCTGGCGGATGACAGCGTGCTCGCGAGCCTGATTAACTTTCTGACGGCCAAAGGCAGCCAGATTACCACGCTGCACAAACGTGAAGCCACTCTCGAGGATGTATTTATCAGCCTGGTAGGCAAATCCATGAAAGATGTAGAAAATGGCTCTCCAGACTAAGATCACCCGCAACAGCGGCTTCCGCCTCTTTCTACAAAGCGTGATTGGAAGAGCCTATCCGCGCATTATTGGAACCCAGCGCGACCTTGCCTGGCTCTTCTTCGACATTTTTCTTCCGTTCATAAGCATGGTCGCCTATGTCTTCATCTACCGCGCCCTTAAAGCGCCGGAAGAATACATTGGATTTGTCGTCCTTGGCAGCGCCATGACCGCTTATTGGTTGAATATTTTGTGGGCGATGTCCAGCCAGCTGTACTGGGAAAAAGAAACCGGCAACCTTGCTCTTTATGTTATCTCTCCCGCCTCCATGATGGCCATCCTGTTTGGGATGGCAAGCGGTGGGCTATTTGCTACAACCGTGCGGGCTCTGTTCATCCTCATCATTGGCAACTGGCTTTTTCAGGTCAGTTACACCATAACCAGTTTTTGGGCGCTTTTCTTGGTTTTTATACTCACCATGGTCGCTTTGTATGGATTGGGTATGATGCTCTCTTCCCTGTTCTTATTGTTCAACCGCGAAGCCTGGCATACCGCTAATCTGCTGCAGGCGCCGGTGATGCTCTTTTCCGGTTTTTACTTCCCGGTTAAAGTCTTCAACTTTTGGATAGCAGCGGCAGCTTCGCTCATCCCGCTCACGCTTGGCATGGATGCGATCCGCCAACTTATTTTCCCTTCCGGAGCCCTGCTGGGTTTTCTGACTGTAAAAGTCGAGTTAATCGTGCTGGCTGTTCTGTCAGTGGTTTTTTTAGCAGGCGCGTACTTCACGCTCAGGTGGATGGAAAAGCTGGCAATACGCTACGGCCGGATCACGGATAGATTGGGTTGAATCCATGAGCAGCGCAGAACTCTCCAAAAACAGCAAAAATCGAACGAGCGCCGCGCAAACCATGCGCGCCAGCGCTTGGTTAGGTTGGAAAATCGAATCAAATTGGACGGATCCGCTGATTTTCGCTATCTATTCGATCATACGTCCCATCTCTACGGCGGCAATTCTAATCGTGATGTATTTGGTTATTCGGGGCGGGGAATTTAGCAAGCCGGACTTTGTAAACATGTATGTCGGCAATGCGTTCTTTATTTTGGTCGGCGCGGCGATTCAGGGCGTCTCCTTCGGCATCCTGGATGACCGCGAACATTACCGCACGCTCAAATATATCTACATAGCCCCAATTCGCGTGCCAGTCTATCTCATTGGCCGCAGTTTGGGAAGCATCCTGGTAGCAGTCTTTTCTGTTCTCATCACGCTGGTATTTGGCGCGCTCTTCCTAAAAATGCCCATCGTTTTCTCGGAAATAAACTGGGGATTATTAACGACAGCATCTTTTCTGGGCTTATTAGCAATGATCAGCCTGGGGATCGTTCTGGGCAGTTGGACACTGATCATCAAGAACAACGCCTGGTCTTTAGGTGAAAGCCTTGGGGCAGGTTTGCTCATCTTTTCTGGCGCGGTGTTTCCGCTCAACGTGCTGCCCATGCCGCTGCAGTGGATTGGCAACGCGCTCCCAATCAGCTACTGGTTGGCATTGATCCGCCGCGCGCTGGTTCCCGAGATTGGACGAACATACCCGATGTACACTGATTACTCCGATGCGCGGCTCATCCTCATTCTATTGGGGTTTACCCTGATTTACGCGCTCATCGCGGTATTGGTTTTCAAGCGTTTTGATTTCATCGCGCGCGAACGCGGCAACATTGACATGGTTTCTAATTACTAATGGCAAATTCCTCCAGCTTTTCCGCGATTAACCTGAAAACGCCAGTTGGGATAATCTACCTGCAATCCAGCCCGGACGGCTTGCGCCGCTGCGCTTTTCCTGGCAGCACGGAGATGCTGGCCGCCGAGGATTTGTTTGCAGCCTACCCCAACACATCTCTGCTAAAAGCGGCTGTCGAACAATTGGGAGAATATTTTTCGGGCGCGCGTCATTCCTTTTCTATCCCGCTTAATCTGCGTGGGCTTCCCCCATTCCAGACCCGGGTTTTAATTGCTTGCGCTGCAATCCCGTGGGGGCACACTCTCACCTACGCGCAGCTCGCTGAGGACCTTTCCTCTCCAGGCGCCAGCCGCGCGGTCGGGTCTGCGCTGGCGCGCAACCCACTGCTGTTATTCATCCCCTGCCACCGCGTCATCGGCTCGGACGGAGCTTTGCGCGGTTTTGCCGCGCCGGACGGCATCCACGTGAAAGCCTGGCTGCTGCGCCACGAAGGTCTGCACATTGAGCATGAAAAAATCAAACCCCAATCAGGAGCACATTCATGAGCGAACTATCCCCTGCTTACAAATCCGGTTTTGTGTCGATTGTTGGAAAGCCTAACGCCGGCAAGAGCACCCTCACCAACCGCCTGCTTGGGCAGCCTGTGGCGGGTGTTTCCGCCAAGCCTCAGACAACGCGCAAGCGCCAGCTGGCAATTCTGACAACAGATGAAGCCCAGATTATCTTCGTGGATACTCCTGGCCTGCACGAACCCAAAGACAAGCTGAGCCAGTTCATCAACTCAGAAGCCCAATACGCCTTGCACGACGCGGACCTGATCCTTTTTCTGGCGGATGCTTCGCAAAAACCAGACAAAATGGATGAAAGCCTGGCAAGCCTGGTCGTGGAAGTGCAAAAAGACATTCCCGTCCTGTTGGTCTTGAATAAGAATGACCTGGCGGATAGCAAAACTCTGGCTGCTAACAAAGCTCTATTCGAAAACCTGCTGCCAAATGCGCGCGCTGTCTCCATCTCCGCGCAGACCGGCAACGGCATCGAAAACTTGCTGCGCGTGGTGCGGGAGATGCTGCCGGAAGGACCGCAGTACTACCCTCCGGACCAGATTACCGAGAGTTTTGAACGCGATATTGCCGCGGAGATGGTGCGGGCGTCTTGCCTGAGCCTGCTCGAGGAAGAAGTGCCCTACAGCATCGCCGTGCGAACAGACGAGTACTCGGAACGGGAAAACGGCATGCTCTATGTCAAGGCTACGATCTTTGTGGAACGAGAAGCCCAGAAAGCGATTGTCATTGGCAAAAACGGGGACATGATTAAGCGCATTGGTTCCGCAGCGCGCGTGGATATCGAGGCTGTCAGTGGACAGAAAGTATTTCTGGACCTGACCGTAAAACTGCGCAAAGATTGGAAGAACGACCAAGCCTTCCTCAAGGAGCTGGGGCTTTCCCAGAAATCCTGATCGTGGCAGGAGTGGAAAATGTGCTTGTGCCTGCTCTGCTGATCAGCGCCGGATTGAATTGGTACGCGGCCTGGAAGCTTAAGCTAAAACTATATTACATTACCAAGCCAATGGTCATGCTCTTAATTCTCGCTCTGTTTTTATCTTGGGTTGGCGTGCTTGCGCCGGCGCTGCCTTTCCTGATTGGGCTCGGCCTTTCTCTGCTCGGGGATATCTTCCTCATCCCGCGGTCCCGAGGCTGGTTCTTCGCCGGGCTGGTGACCTTCTTTTTCGCGCATCTTGCCTATATCCACGGTTTCAATGCCGCGCCAGCGCCGCTCCGCCCGACTGTGCTGGTAAGCGCGGGCGCTTTTGCGGTACTGGCAATCTTAAGCGCATATGTCATCAGAAAAACCGGAAACAAGCCTGAGCTCAAGCCTATGCGCAGAATTTACCTCCCCTATGGGCTGGTTTTAGTGGTAATGACGGCATCCGCGTTGTTATGCCTGTTTCGTTTTGATTGGCCTCTGCGCGCAGCTGCTATCAGCGCGTTTGGGGCTGTGCTCTTTCTTTTTTCGGATGCGATGCACGCCGCTGACAGATTAGGCAAGCGCATCCCGCGCGTTAAATTCTGGATTATTGCCACCTATCACATCGGGCAGCTGTTGATTGCGCTTGGCGCGGCGCAGTGGGTTTTGCACCGTTCTTCTTTTTGAGGCGTCGCCCTTCCGCTCGAGGGCAAAGGCACGATTTTTCGACATGTTATAATGGCTCATAATTCCCATACGAATTCAGGAGTGCTTTGTAATGAGTGAAGAACCGACCGTCGAAACCGAAATAACCCAGGATGATCGCCTTTGGGCAACTCTCTCCTACATTTTTTCGCCCGTGGTGCCCATAGTGCTGCTTTTTCTCGCCAAGAAAAGAACGCGTCCGTTCATTAA
>JAAZPN010000008.1 GCA_012797215.1 Chloroflexota bacterium
AGGCCGCTCCGGAATCCGTTCCCGGGCATCCGGTGCACAATTTCCGGCTGGAGAATGAGATTATTGGCCGCGTGCTTGAATCAGTTGAAGGCAGCCTGGCCAGAGTTCTCGCTGGAGATAAGGACGCGCTGAAATCACTGCGCATGACGGTTGGGAACCTGCAATTGATTGAACGTCATTACGAGTGGAAAGAAAACTTGCTCTTTCCTGTCCTGGAAAAATATGGTTTTGAAGGACCGTCCAAAGTGATGTGGGGTGTGCACAACGATATCCGCAAGGCGATCCGAAACCTGCAAGCTTTGATTAACAGCGATTCTTTGGACCTCGAAACAATTGACGCGGAATATCTTGACCTGGCAAAGGCTGTGCGGGATATGTTTTACAAAGAAGAAAAAGTCTTGCTGCCGGAGTCACTGACCCGCCTGAGTCAGGAAGACTGGGACTTGATTAAATCGGAGAGCCTGAGCTTGAAAAAAGGCGCCGAATCCACTGAATTAATCAGTGAGGAGCCAGCCCCGGCGCTCGAAACTGAGGGAAAAATTCCACTTTCCACTGGCGCGCTGACGCAGGAACAGATTAATCTGATGCTCAGCAATCTACCCGTGGATATTACCTTTGTGGATGAGAATGACAAGGTATGCTTCTTCTCCCAAACCTCAGAGCGGATTTTTGTCCGCACCGCCGCCATTATTGGCAGGGCTGTGCAGAACTGCCACCCACCACAAAGCGTGCATGTTGTTCAGCAAATTGTGGATGATTTCCGCGCAGGCAAGCGCGATGTGGCGGAATTTTGGATTCAGATGGGACCTAAGTTTGTGCACATTCGCTACTTCGCGCTGCGGGACACGCAAGGCGCTTATAAGGGCGTGATTGAGGTCACCCAGGATGTCAGCAGCATCCGGGCGTTGGAAGGCGAACGCCGCTTGCTGGATGATTAAGCCTAACTTGCGCTTGTGTCTTGCAACTACATTGGTGGAAACCTGAATCTGCGTTCAACAGACTGATTTTGATTATTGGAGCCCTGCTTGTCAGGGCTCTAATTCTTTGGTGGCCGCAGCAAACCAAAGCCAAGCGAGGCGAAAAAACTCGCGCACCTGACATGCGGAATTTTTGACTCTATCCTGAGCGTTAAATTTTTAACGAGCCACTATTTTCGCGCGTTTTCATGCTTAGGCTCAGTTGAATAAAAAAGAGCCGTGAGCAATGCTCACAGCTCTTTTTTTACTTAGAAAAAGCTTTTGGGCTTACTTTAACTGCGAGAATTTCGAGGCGCTGGGGATGTACAGCCTGAAACCAATATATTTATCCGCTTTTCCAGCATAATTGAAACCGCCCAGCGAGCCGCCCACATGGTAGACCACGTTATCGAGGGTTACAGCCGATGTGCGGAAGAAATCACCGCTTTGCAGCGGTCCCGCGCTTGCCCAGGATTTGGTCTTGGCAGAGAAAACCCAGGTTTCGGGGCTAATATTGAAATCACCATCCGAGCCGTTCACCATCCAAAGCTGAACCTGACCGGAAATGGTAGTTTGCGCGTAACCCATGCCCCACAGCGGAATGGGCAGCGGGCCAAGGTCGATATCCTCCTCGTTCCAATTTGACTTTGTGAAATCATAACATTGGGTACTGGTGAGGACGGGACCGGTTGTCACGCCGCCAGCTACACAGAGCAGCTTGTGGCTGTCGCTAGGGCGGTTGAAGAGGAACGCGGCGTGGTAGTTGCGCACGCTGTCAAAGGCGCGCAGCGGCGTAAGCCACTTATCCTGAACTGTATCGTAGGCGTAAACGCTGTTTAAGGTTCCGCCGCCCGCAGTAGCGGCGCCGCCCGTCATGTAACAAATCTTGGTCGCCGGATCAGCGACCCAGGCTGGAGCCCAAATGCCTTGATAGGCTGGCGGAGTGCCGGTGGGTGTCTCTTGCTTCCACAGGTTCGTGCTCAGGTTATAGCTCCACAGACCGGTGAAACCGTTGGTGACGCCGTCGCCATAGATAAAAACTTCATTATCCACCTGACAGCCAGAGCGGGCGTAGTTGCTTCCGAATGACGGGGTGGATCCACTAACAAGCGACCATAATCCAGTCAGGGGGTCAAATGAGGATACACCCGTCTCCCCGCGGCCGGTGATATCCCAAATTTTGCCGTTATAGGCTGCCAATACATTATCCATCCGGTCTACCTGGCTGTTCGGGAGCTGCTGCCAGGGACCTTGTTCGCGGCAGCCGCGGATGATAAACGGCAAGCCTTGACTGCTTCCAGTTCCCGCGTCCAAGGCTGGCTGCCATGAATCTTTGAATACCTTGGCGTTGCCGGTTGTTGTCATATTAAGTATTGTCACCGGCGGCACCCAAGGTCCAGTCGTCATGCTTCCTTTGGTGGACCAATCCAGCCAATATGTGCCAGCGGGCAGGAAAGTTCCCACGTATACAACATTTTCCATGATGGGCATGCTGTCATCCAGCAAGTTGGTATCAGCGGCACGGTATGTCTTGGTCCAGGAAGTTGAAATCAATCGGTTCGTTGAAAGGTCGCCAAAAACCACCTTGCTGTTGGGGTCATCGGGCGGGCCGTCCCAGATTTGCAGGTAGACTTCAACGATGGGTGAGGAAGGTGGATAAGCATAATCGCCATCTTGATATGCAAAGAAGGAGATGTTATCTACTTGCCAGCCGCGGGTATCCGTGATTATAAAATCATCCGCGGTGTGATAACCCAACGCGAAGTATTCGTTTGTGAATCCATAGGTTTGCATCTCTAATAAAAAATTTTGTAATGCAGAGGCGTTCACTCCCTGATAAGCTCCGCCCGGGTGCGTTATGAATTCACCGTTGTCCCAGAACTCCTGATTGCAGCTTTGAAGAGAAAAAATGGACGTGCTGGCAATGGAATTTGGCGGCTCGGTGCCCAGAAGCCAGGCGTTCTTTTGAATGAGCTCAGAATTGGGAGGATTTTCATCCTCTGCTTTGGCCACCTGGAGGCCATTAATACCAGCCAGGGCAGCAAACAGCAGGCTTATTGCCAGTAGGATTGAAAATACTTTGGCTTTTCTCATGCGATACTCCTTCAGTGCTTGTAATTATTTTTGATTAACTCAAAAAATCAAAAATGAAAACATAAAACCATCAGTAATAACCGCCTTGTCTCTTTCTTTCCGTTGAATCTAGATGCGATAATGCCAGAGCAGAAGGCTTTTGTGATTTTGGATTGCGCGGCGGTTCTACTTTATGGTGAATTCTTGCCAATTTCACCACTGCCGTTGTTGCAATAATCACGCCAGTTTAAGAAAAACAAGTCCAATTTTCCTGATAAGGCTCGCTTGTACCAATTGGATAGCGACGTGCTGTAATGGTGATGCGGAATAGGTTTCTGATCAGAACATCGGAGATGAAATTGCTTGGCCGCGAACGCATCGCTCTGAACCATGCGCAGCCCCTGTCAAAACGCTGGCTCCCTTTTCGGCTTTCGGTATTGCCGTGTTCTCTCTGGCTTTAAGCGAGCTTAACCCCTCTCTGGCGTTTGCTTATGCGTCTACCCGGAAGCGTGAAAGGGACTTTCTTAAAAAGCGGAAAGCACCTCGTAAGGTGCTTTCTCTTGTCAGCAACTGACATTCAGGCGGGGAAGGAGGGATTCGAACCCTCGGTTGGATTTTACTCCAACAACCACTTAGCAGGCGGCCCCAATCGTCCACTCTGGCACCTCCCCA
>JAAZPN010000081.1 GCA_012797215.1 Chloroflexota bacterium
ATAATCAAGCCACCATTACTTACGAGGTGACCATGTCTGATACCATTACCATGCAGGAGATAGATGCCGCGGCTGCGTGTATACGCGGTCGTATTTCAATTCAGCCCAAAATCGCGCTCATTCTTGGCTCAGGCCTGGGCCCTTTGGCTGATGAAGTTGAAAGTCCTGCGATTATTCCCACCAATGAAATCCCGAACTGGCCTCTTTCTACTGTGCAAGGGCACAAAGGCCGGCTGGTTATCGGCAGGCTGATGGGCAAACCCATCCTGGTGCTGCAGGGGCGCGCGCATTATTATGAAGGCTACAGCATGCCTCGCATTGGTCTGCCGGTGAGGGTGATGCAGCGGTTGGGAGTGCATACCGTGGTTCTCACCAACGCAGCTGGCGGTATTAACCCAGATTTTTCGGCGGGAGACCTGATGTTGATTACGGATCACCTGTCGCTGCTACCGATGACCGGTCCCAATCCTCTGCGCGGGCCCAATCTGGATGAATTTGGTCCGCGTTTCCCGGATATGAGCCAGGTCTATGACCTGGAATTGCTCGCGACCTCGCAGCAGGTTTCGGATGAGTTGAAATTGAATGTTCGGCGCGGCATTTACGCCGGACTTTCTGGACCCTCGTTTGAAACCCCGGCTGATTGCCGTTTTCTGCGCTTGGCTGGCGCGGACGCGGTTGGGATGTCCACTGTCCCCGAAGCTATCGTTGCCCGCCACGGCGGTTTGCGCGTCTTGGGCATTTCGGGAATCTCCAACAAAATCGACATAAATGGAAACAATGTAGCCTCGCATGAAGAGGTGCTGGAAGCTGGAAAGGTCATTGTTCCAAAACTATCCGCCTTGATAAAAGGCGTGCTCGCGCGCTTATAGCATTGGAATCAAGCAGGAAACCAACACGCTTGCCAGATTGTCAGCAGTGTAAATGGATGCCATTATAAAGTTCCTGGCGGACCTGGAAGTCCCGATCTATCTGATTCTGGGTGTTGTCGCGATAATCTATCTCCGCAGGCTCACGCTTGCGCTGGATGAACGCAAGACATCTGTTTTTGGGCTGGAACGGGAAGCCGCGCAAACTAAGGTCACTTCAGCCGCGACGGTGATGTTTTTAGTGACGTTGTTGGCAGTTGGTGAATTCATCGTGGCCACGTTTTTGGCAGGTGAACTGGCGCAGCAGCCGCTTTACGCGACGCCTACAATTGCTGTATTGACCACGCCAACCACCACGCTTCCGGCTGGGCCTGTGCCTACCGATGCCACGCCCACGCCAACACTTTACCCTCAGGCGCAAATCGAGGGGATTGAAAGTAATTGCCAGGCAGAGGTGCTGGAGATTGCTGAACCCAGACAAGGCGATGAGGTCAGCGGCGTGGTGGAATTGATTGGTTCGGTGAACACTCCCAACTTTGGTTCCTACGAGTATGAGTATTCCGTAATGGGTGAACCAAACTGGCAGACAATCGCCGCTGGGAGCGGCATGCGGGTGCAATCCAGTCTGGGCTTCTGGTACACCACTAACCTTGTGCCAGGAGATTACATGCTCAGGTTAGTTGCTCTGGACAATCAGGGAGTGAAAACAGCAGCCTGCGTGATTGTAGTAAAAGTAAGCGCAGCGCAGGAATAAAGGAGCAATAAGAGATGGCTGAATTAGAAATTAGAGCGGCTCGACAGGCGGATTTGGACCGCATGGTTAGCTTGAATCATCATTCCAGCAGCGAGTATGCATATAAGCTGGAACTTAACAACGAAAAAGGCAGCTACACCCACAGTTTTCAGCGCGTATTTTTGCCCCGCGCGGTGAACATCAAATACCCCAAAGATGAGACGGCATTAATTAACTCCTGGGGCGAAGCAAGCGCGATTTTCGTCGGCTTGGTGATGGGTGAGTTAATCGCTTACGTTGCCCTCGAGATGGGACGTATCAAGGATACCGCCCGGGTTACCGACCTGGTTGTCACGCCGGTCATGCGCCGCAAGGGAGTTGGCAGCGGCATCCTTTTAGCTTGTGAAGGCTGGGCGCACGACCAGAAAGCGCGGCGAATCTTGATGGAAATCCAGACGCGCAACGATCCGGCCGTCCAGATGGTCAAAAAACTCGGATATCAGATGTGCGGGTATCTGGACCAATACTTCCCGAACCACGACGCCGCTCTCTTCTTTGATAAACCTATCAGCTGATGTTTGTTTATTTGCTACAGCAGAGCCTATGCTTACGTTAACCGGTGTTCTAAAAATTACTGCCCAGATATTGAACGCGGGCGTCGCGATTACCGCGATCGCGTTAGCAATGTACGCGCTCAGCTTCAACTTCCGCGACAGCGTCGCCAGGACTTTTATGATAATCCTGGCTTTAGTCGCTGTGGTTTTTAGCAGCGATACCATCGCCAATATCTCGAATTCATCCGCGATTATTCAGGTCTGGCTGCAGCTGCGCTGGGCCGGGGTAGCCTTTCTGCCAGCCGCTTACTTCTACTTTTCGGACGCGTTGTTGACCCTGACTGGGCGTCCGAGCCGCGGCCGGCGCACCTGGCTGGTGCGGATTTTTTTGCTGATTTCATTGGTGTGGGCGATTCTTATTCCTCTGCGGATTACCGCAGGGACAATCTCGCCGGTACAGGCTCCGGTACCGTATCTCACAACTAATCCAATCACGTTTATTTTTGGCGCGTACTACCTGGCCGTGATTGGGCTTTCTTTCTACAATCTGGCGCGGGCTGTGCTGCGCAGCAACACCACCACCACGCGCAGACGTTTGTTCTATCTCTTTATCGGCGCCAGCGCCCCAGCAGTCACCTGCGTGCTCTTTCTCTTCCACGGCAGCGCCCTCTTTGCGCGCAATCCGGACTTCTTCTGGCTGCTCACAATTCTTGGCGCCATCGTGACAGGCGTCGCTCTGATTGTGATTGCCTATGTTGTCTCATTCTTTGGGCTCAGCTGGACAGACCGCGCCATCAAGAGCCGACTGTTCCGCTGGTTGATGCGTGGTCCTTTCGTGGCGATGATGGTACTTGGCGCCACAACTGTTGTCCGCCGATATGGACTGGCGCTTGGAGACCCCTACATCCCTTATGTGCCGGTGGTAATGGTCGGCACCGTTTTAGTCCTGGAATATTTCATCACCCTGCTAGCGCCCCGTCTTGAAAAAGCGCTCTTTTTTGAAGCGGACCGGGAAGACCTGAGTTTAATCCGCACCCTGGAAGAACGCATGCTGACGGAAAAGGATTTGGACCAATTCCTGGAAATTATCGCGGCTTCCATCTGCGACCAGCTGCAAGTGCGCGGCGCTTTTATCGCTGTCCTGGAAAATGGCTCCATAGACTACATCATTCATGCGGGAGACCGCCACATTCTGGATAAACTGCCGGAAACGAGCGAGTTAATCCGTGCCGTGCAGCAAAGCTCCCGTGAGCCAGTTAGCCTGGGGAGCTTCCGATTGATACCCTTGGTCTATCAGGTGGATATAGAACAAACCCGTCTATTTGGAGTTTGCGGCTTTCCGGATGGAGCGGTTGACGCGTTTTTGCCTGAGCAGATGACCGCGGTAAGCTTGCTGGCAGACCGTGCCACCCTGGCATTAAAAGACCGCGCGCTCCAGATGCAGGTGTTGAATTCCCTCTCAGTGCTCCAGCCCGAAGTTGATTACATCCAGGAACTCATCGCCAACTCCAGCTATAACCAAAAAAGCATTTACCGCAACGGCAGCGCGCAGGTGCCGGGAGAATTCACGGATTGGGTCAAGGACGCGCTAACGCATTATTGGGGCGGCCCCAAGCTGACCAATAACCCCTTGCTCAATCTGCAGCTCGTTCAGTCAGCCAGTGAAAACTATGATGGAAGCAAAACAAACGCCCTGCGGGCGGTACTGAAACAGGCAATTGAGCAAAGCAAACCAGAAGGGGACCGCAAGTTCACCAGCGATTGGATCCTATATAATATCCTTGACCTGAAATTCATCCAGGGTGAGAAAGTACGCGAGGTTGCGCGCAAATTAGCGATGTCTGAAGCCGACCTTTACCGCAAGCAGCGCGTGGCGCTGGAAAACATTGCCAGGATTATCATGCGCCAGGAAGCGGAAATCCCAGTCCCCGATAGTCAGACAACCTCAGAGCCTGGGGTTCCTGAGAGCGTATCCTAAATTCCCTCTGAGGCACAGATATTGCAACCTATTTTTGGCTGAATAGCCGATATTTTTGCCTGGAGAATAAACGTGAGTCCCACACCGACTAAGTCCACCGAGACTAAGAAAAACAGCCCAACCTCACGGAATGGGGGGAAACAATCCAAACCTGAACCCCAGACCCCCGCGCTAAAAGCCGAGAAAAAACCTTGGTTTGATCCCTCCAGTATTGGTTGGGACCTGGTAGGCGTGCTGCTGTTGGCGCTGGGATTGATGCTCCTGTTGGCTGTTCTTGGGTTTACGCGCGGCGTACTGCTGGATATGTTTCTCACAGCAGCCCGGCGCTGGTTTGGTCTGGGCAGGTATTTGCTGCCCCTGGCACTTTTGGCGGGCGGCTGGCTCTTATTGCTGTGGCGCAAAGGTCAGCGTACGTCTGTTTCTGCCGGGCGCGTAATTCTGGTAGAACTGGGTTTTCTATTTCTGCTTGGCAGTTTCTCCGCGATTTCCAGAGAAACTGTGTTGGATGTGGAAGCGGGAACCAGCCTTGGCGGAAGCACCGGCTGGGGACTCGCTCACCCGCTGGCGGGTTTGATAGGAGCTCTCGGCGCTGGAATTGTGCTCGGGCTGCTCAGTTTGCTGTTTTTACTTTACGGATTCAACATTTTTGGACGTCTGGAAAGCTGGGCTCGCGCCAAAGCCGGAGCTGCGCCCATACAGTTTGAGGCCGACATTCCTGTAAGAGAACCGGCTGCCGCTGCCAGCGAGGGAGAGGCTGTTCCTGTGCAGCGAACCCGCCAAAGCCCGGCCCCTGAAGTAAAGACGCAAGAAACCCTGCCTCTGACATATCAGAAAAAACGCTCTGAGCCGCTGAAACAGCAGAAACCTGAACCCTTGCTAAGTCGTCCGGATGTGGTGCCGCCGCTAACCCTTCTGGAAGTTGAAAAAGCCGCGGTGACCAACGAAGCAGCAATCCAGATGAACGCGGCAATCCTGGAGCGCACCCTGGGCGAATTTGGGATTCCCGCCAAAGTGGTCGGGCACCGCGTGGGCCCGGCAATTACGCAATTCGCGGTGGAACCCGGGTACATAGAAAGAAATGGCAGCCCGGAGGACCGCCAAAAGGTGCGGGTTTCCAAGATTTCCAGCCTTTCGCGCGACCTGGCGCTGGCACTTAAAGCGGAGCGTCTGCGCATCGAGGCGCCAGTGCCCGGGAAATCCTATGTTGGCATCGAGGTGCCAAACGCGGTGCACACCATCGTCAAACTGCGTCCAATTTTGGAATCAGAGCAATTCCAGCGAGTCAACTCCCCGCTCGCGATCCCGTTGGGAAGGGATGTTTCTGGCATGCCGATGATTGCTGACCTGGCAGTGATGCCGCACTTGCTAATCGCGGGCACCACTAATTCCGGCAAATCGGTCTGCATCGCGGCGATAACCACCTGTCTGGCGATGAATAATAAGCCTGAGGACCTGCGCCTGGTGATGATTGACCCCAAACGCGTGGAACTGACCCGCTTTAACGGCCTTCCGCACCTGTTGGGCCAGGTGGAGACAGACCTGGAACGGATTCGAAGTCTGCTGCGCTGGGCTGTGGGGGAGATGGAATCTCGTTACAAAATTCTGGAAGAAGCGCATTCGCGCAATCTTGATTCTTACAATGCTCGCATGGCTCACAGCGGAAAACCTAAACTGCCGCGCGTTGTCATCCTGATTGACGAGCTCGCGGATTTGATGTTGGCTTCACCGGAAGAAACAGACCGTGCTTTGGTGCGGTTGGCGCAAAAGGCTCGCGCTGTAGGTATTCATCTAATCGTGGCCACGCAGCGGCCGAGCGTTGATATTATCACTGGCAACATCAAGGCCAACTTCCCCGCAAGAATTGCATTCACGGTTGCCACCCTGATGGATTCGCGCGTTATCCTGGACGCACCGGGGGCTGAGACTTTGCTTGGAAAAGGAGATTTGCTCTTTCTGAATCCCCAGACCGGGCAGCTTGAACGCTCTCAGGGCGCGTACGTGAGCGACGCGGAGATAAACCGATTAATTGCCTGGTGGCAGAAGCAGCTGGGAACGGAAGCAGATAAGGCAATTGAAACTGAAGAAAGCCCAATTCCAGAAGAAAAGACTCTTTCGCCCTGGGAACAGCAAGTCAGCGAGGATTCAGAGGATGGAGATGACGCGCTGATTAAACAGGCGGTGGATGTCTTGAGGCGTACGCACCGTGCCAGCGCTTCGTATCTGCAGAGACAACTGCATCTAAGTTACCCGCGCGCGGCCTGGTTGATTGATGAGCTTGAGAACCGGGGTATCATCGGTCCAGCGCAAAGCGGCGGTAAAAACCGTCAAATATTGCTGGATGATGCCGGGGATGAGACAAACGATGCTGATGAATGAACTAATGGGTGAGCGCTGATGAGCGAAGTCGGGACAGGAAAAAAATCTTTCGAAAAGATACTGAGAAAAACCTTCAGCGGCCTGCTTGATACCATTGCGGGCTTTTTGCTTGGCTTAGGTCTTAAACCAAATCACATCACGTTGGCAGGTCTGTGCGGGAACATTATCGCGGCTGTACTGATTGGCAGCGGTAGATTAATGGCCGGAGGTCTTATGGCCGCGCTGATGGGCCCTTTGGACGCGGTGGACGGGGCCATGGCGCGCAAGATTGGGGTGCCAACCCGGTTTGGCGGATTTTTGGATTCCGTGATTGACAGGTATGATGAATTGCTGCTGCTGGGAGGGGTTTTAGTGTACTTTACCCGGGGAGGGAACACCTGGGGAATATATCTCACTTATGCCGCGGCAGCCGGCTCGGTGCTTGTCTCGTACATGCGCGCGCGGGCTGAAGCCCTCGGTTTTGATGGAAAAGTGGGATTACTGACGCGCGTGGAACGTTATATTATTCTCATCTTGGGTTTGCTTTTAAATTGGATCATTTATTCTGTTGGTATAATTGCTGTCTTAGGAAACGCAACCGCGCTTCAACGTCTTTTATATGTTAAGAAACAAGCCGACCATAATGGCCGGCAGAATTAAACCACAAAGGAACTTATTATGCCGCAAGGATTTCAGATAGGACCGCTCACAATTCGTTACTACGCGCTGATTATTCTGGCAGGCGCGCTCTTGGGTGCTTGGCTCGCCTCCGTGGAAGCAAAACGCCGTGGAAAAGATGGTAATTTGATTTGGGACATATTGCCCTGGCTGCTGGTAGGCGGGATTATCGGCGCTCGATTGTGGCATGTGTTCACTCCCTCCGCGTCCAATGCCGCCATGGGTCTGACGACCAAGTATTACCTCCAACATCCGCTTCAGATCTTGATGATCTGGAATGGCGGTCTGGGAATCCCCGGTGGGGTGATTGGCGGAGCTCTCGCCCTGTTGATCTACTGCCGCGCGACAAAACAAAAATTCCTCGAGTGGGCGGATATCATTTCCCCCGGGCTCTTGATCGGGCAGGCCGTCGGACGTTGGGGTAATTTCATCAACCAGGAACTTTACGGCAGCCCATCGAACCTGCCTTGGGCAATCACTATTGCTCCGCCTTATCGCCTGCCGGGCTTTGAAGCAGTTTCGAAATATCATCCCTTATTTCTGTATGAATCAGTGCTGAATCTCCTCGCGGCAGGCATTTTGCTTTACATAGGCCGCAAGTATAAAGAGAAACTGTATAAAGGGGATATCTTCCTGCTCTACCTGGTGCTCTATCCGGTCATCCGTTTTGGACTGGAATACCTGCGTCTGGACCCTTCGCCTGTGGCCGGCATCAATATCAATCAGACAATCATGGGAATAGTAGCTTTGCTTTCAGCAGCGCTGCTGATTGTACGGCACACAATTCGCCGACCAAAGGCTGAGCAAGAGATTGAAACCGAAGGCATTGACATTTCCGAAATGGAACCTGTTGGCCTCGAAGAACCTCAATTGGATGCTGAAGTAATTATCGAAAACGAGAGCGGACAGGAGCTGGTTCAGGATGATGACGCGCTCGATTCCAAGGTTGAAACGCTGGACGAACCCGAAAATATAGAAGCCCAGCCTGACAACGAAGAAACAGCCGCTGAAGATGAATCGCGCTTTCCTGAAAACTAAGATATCTTCCTAAAAACTAAAGCCTCCGAATTTTCGGAGGCTTTTTCTTTTCTTGAAAAACGCGTTGGGAATTAAAGTGCGGTAGAATTCAGAACTACATGCAGCGCCTGCGCTCTTAGGTTAAGGCCTGCCAGAAGGCAAGATGGAGGCACATAATGAACGTTGATGAACAGGTCGAATACTTAATGCAGGGTGTCGACTACGGCGACCCGACTGTAGAGCAGGCTATGGCTGTTGAACTGCGCGAGCGGCTGATTGCGGCTGAACGCGAAGGCCGCCCTCTGCAAGTTTACTGCGGATATGACCCCACCTCCACCGACTTACACCTGGGGCACACGGTCACCATGCGCAAACTGCGCCAATTTCAGGAGCTTGGGCATGATGTGACTTTCCTCATCGGGATTTTTACATCCCTGATTGGTGACCCGTCCGACAAAGACAAGCTGCGCCCGCAGATGGGAATCGATAAAGTGATGCGCAACGCGGAAACTTACGCGGAACAAGCCTTCCGCGTGCTGGACCCTGAAAAAACGCATGTGCGTTACAACTCAGATTGGCTTTCCAAGCTGACTATGGAAGATTTCTTCCGGCTGGCTTCCAACTTTACCGTGCAGCAGTTCCTGACGCGGGATAACTTCCGCAAACGTTGGGATAACGCCGAACCAATTTACTTGCATGAATTCTTTTATTCCCTGATGCAAGGTTATGACGCGCATCATCTGAACGCGGATGTCCAGGTGGGAGGGTCGGACCAGCTTTTCAACATTATGACGGCTGCGCGGAAAGTGATGACCTTCTTTGGCCAGAAACCCAACATCGGCATCATCCTTGGCATTCTGCCGGGAACTGATGGCGAAGTGCGCATGAGCAAATCGCTTGGCAATCACATCCCTTTAAATACCAGCGCTGAGGATATGTACGGCAAAGTGATGAGCATACCGGATAAGGTTATGCCGGTGTATGCCCGCCTGGCTACTTCCTGGACCCCGGAAACGCTAAATCACTTCCTGATTGGTCTGGAAACCAACAGCATCCATCCACGCGACGCGAAAATGAAGCTTGCCCACGCGATAAGCTCTGTGTTTTATGGCGAAGCAGCCGCAGAAAGCGCGCAAAACCAATTCATCTCCATGTTCCAAAAAGGGGACGTGCCGGATGAGATGCCGGAATATAAGCTGGAGGGCGCGGAAAATCTTTTGGATGTGATGGTTAAGAACAAGCTGGCGCAAAGCCGAAATCAGGCGCGCCGTCTGGTGGAGCAGCAGGGCGTCAAGCTTGATGGGGTTACCGTTGGGGACGTAACCCTGTCCATTGACCAGGGCTGCGTTTTACAGTGCGGAAAACGGCATTACTTGCGGATTGTGCGTTAATCGCTCAGGGCGTCAGCAAATTGAGAAGCTGACTGCCGATTTCCTGGCTAAGTTTCGGGTTGTTCCCTTCAATCGCCACAGCGATTGCCAACGGCACACCGACCCACTGCGGAGTAGTTCCGCCCAAATACCAGGTTAGCGTCTCTCCACTCTCTAAGGGCGCGTGTGCGTTTAGATACCATATCGGTTGCGAATCCGCCAGAAACTGGTTGCGCAGCTGCAGCGCTAAATCCGGATTGAACACCTCCACCGCTGAGGTGTTTCCACCAAAGGCTACCCACGCGCCATTCCCGGACTTATAGCTGTTCACTAATTTCGGCGAGGGCTGCTGGCCGTCATTGCTGAGCACAGCTGCCATCAGTGCCATTTGCAGCGGGGTTACTGACGTTTGTTGGGCTTCTTGTAGCCAAGCGGTTTCATCGCCAGCTAAAGCCGGGTCCGCTGCGGCTTGAGCGGATTCAACTGCCACGGCGGGCACCCGAAACAAGCCCAAGGCGCGCATCATTTCTGCCAGGTCTTGCGGGGTAGCGCCCTGCATCAGGTCGGCCGACGCGCTCTCGCATCCATACTGCAGCACATTAACGTGATTATCCGCGGCTTGTATTGCCTGGTAACAGGGATAATCCAGGCGTGGGGAGAGCTTGGGATATTGATAGCGAACTTGCGGGTCTGTCCAGTACGCTGCCAGCGCAGGAATATTGATAAGAGTCCCGAGAGGATATACTGCCTGGGTGGTGCGGTTTAACATTGGCGCGTCTTCGCGGTTCATTAGTGCTACAAAATCATCCGCGAGGGTGTTAGCATTGAAGTAGGGGTGGCTGGCTAGGGCGTAGATTTCTCCGGTTTTCGCGTTTAAGAGCACCACCGCGCCTTTGTGTCCTTCCAGAAGGGTGTCTGCCGCTTTTTGAAGTGAGAGATTCAGGTTGACTTTCACATCCGAGCCGGGTGGAGGTTGGTTATAGAGCAGTTGGTGCTGCCAGATTTCCGAGAACTGTCTTCCGTAGCCACGTAAGAAGGAATAGACTCCGCGTTCCAGTCCAGCCTGTCCGTACAAGCCATTCGCATAGCCGACAACACTGCTGAGCGGTGGATAGAGAAGCTCGCGCGCGTACTCTCCGGGTACGCCAGTCGTCACCGCCAGCGGCTCATCCGAGGTGGTAATAATGCTGCCGCGGGGGGAATAGACGTCATATACCGCCCAGCGCAAATTTTCAGGTCTGGATATCAGGGTTTCTCGATTCCATACGGCAATCAGCGC
>JAAZPN010000082.1 GCA_012797215.1 Chloroflexota bacterium
CCTGAACGCACCCGATTGTCATCCTGAACGCAGTGAAGGATCTGATGTTTCTCCGCAAGATTCTTCGCTTTGCTCAGAATGACAAATCCGCTGTCATCCTGAACTCTGTGCTTGCATGGTCTCCTGACCATACAATGATAGTTACCCTTGGGTTTGAAAAAAAGCTATTAGCAGACCTAATGGGTGTTCACTACAATTTGAATTATTGCAAACTTCGGTCACGCTACTTGCACTTTCCGGAAATCGGCGAGAGCATAGAAAAACGTCGGCTGCATGCGCTGGTTAGGTGACAGCGGGCTTTCCGATTCTGACCCATCGTACATCGTCAATGCTGCTCACAACCTGATAGGCGTGGACGCAAACACGTACAAACTCGCAATCGGGCGAGCTGAGAAACTCCTCGAGGTTCGGGTGCCGGGCTAGATGCGTCATCAGGTGAGCCTGTCGATCCTCTGCCGGCATTAAGATCGCTTCACCAAGTGCTGTGAGGACCAGCCCCTTATCTGAATGCCTGGTGGCGTCGCCCTCCCTGTCCTCGATGAGAATCGCCACCCGTTGATCCTCCAGGATGCTCTTGTACTTGAGTGTGGAACGATATGTCGCGAACGCGATGAACCGTAGACCCTCCAACGGCGTAAAGGCGATGAGGCTGGTGTGTGGCTGACCTTTACGTTGGGTAGCCAGCACAGCAAGCCGGTTCCGCTCAAGCACGCGCCGGATGGTGTCCTGTATCTCGTTAGATTCCTGTATGATGCTTTTGTTCATGCAGCCGATTCCTTGTCATCTTGGGAATGATCAACTTTGCTTATTGTCAGGATTATTCTAGCCACTAGTACGGACGAAGCATCCCAAGAGAATAAAATGGCTCACCAGAACCGCTAATCAACGATGCTTAACCCCTAAAGCCGCAGCGCCCGCAACCTTTCCAGCCCGGCAAAGTCGGTCATATCCATCTTTAGCGGGGTTATGGAAACGTAGCCTTCCTGCAGAGCGCCAAAGTCCGTGCCGTCCTCCTTCACGCCCGAAGGCGGGTCGCCGGCAATCCAGTAGTAGGGTCTGCCGCGCGGGTCCAGGCGCTTTTCGAGCACGTCCCGGTAAATTCGCACGCCCTGGCGGGTAAGCATCACGCCGGCATAGTCCCCATTAGGGCGGTAGGGGATGTTGATGTTGAAAATCGGCGCGAGCTGCTTGCCGTTCGCCTCGGGCAGCAGCTGCCAGACCAGACGCGCGGCTGTCTCCGCCGCGGAACGAAAGTCCAGCGGTCCTTCGTGATATTCCGGCGCGTCCAGCGAGATGGCAAAGCCCGGCTTCCCCCAAATCGAAGCTTCCATCGCGGCGGTGACCGTGCCGGAGTAGGTGACGTCCAGGCCGATGTTCGCGTTCGGGTTAATTCCGGAGACAACCAGGTCGAAATCACTTTCCAGCGCGCCCATCATCGCCAGCGCCACGCAGTCGGAAGGCGCGCCGTCAGATTTCCAGGCTTGGGAACCGTCCGCCAGAGTGGTGCCGGAGAGTCTCAGTGGTCTGTGCATCGTTTTCACGTGCCCGGAGGCAGACCAGTTGTGGTCCGGAGCAAGCACGGTAATTTCAGCGTCCAGTTTTCGCAGCGCCTGGGCTAAAGCCAGCAGTCCGGGCGCGGTAACGCCGTCATCATTGGTGACAAGAATTTTCACGTCTTCCTCCGGTTGTCTAATGGCGTTTGCGCCGTTTTTGTTTGGTTGGGGTGGGTTGAGTGCTTTTCTGCCCCTCGCCCGAAAGCACAGCCGCGGGAACTCCCGCGCCGTTCAAGGTACCGCGGAATTCCGCGGGCAGGTTCACGCGATAGCGGAACATGCGGCTGATGACCGTCTGACGCACCTCGGAGAAAAGCTCCGTATACATGGTGCTGGCTTTGGATTTGTACTGCACCAGCGGATCGCGCTGCGCGTAGGATTCCATGGTGATTGACACGCGCAGCGCTTCCATTTTGGTAAGATATTCCACCCAGGTTTCGGTGATGGTGCCCAGCAGTAATTGTCGATAAACGCGGTTCTGCGCAGCGCGTCCCAGTTCCTCTACCAATCTGGGTTTTTCCTCAGCCGGGATTTCATCCAGAGGCAGATTTTGCAAAGTCGTCAGCCGCTCCTGGCTAAATTGTTTCTGCAACGTTTCCAGCGTGCTTTGGGGTAGGGAGGCCAGGCTAAGGCTGTTCGTGCGCATGCGTTCCCATTCAGCATTCCCAAATACCTGCACAAAAACCAATTCAGCCAGTTCAAGATGCGCCAAAACTTGGTCGCTCAGTTCCTTGAGCGGCATTTTCTCCAGCAGTTTGGCGAGCGAAAAGATATAGCTCATGCGCAAGGTGCCAGTGAGCTGTCGACGGTGGGATTTGGCATCAAAAGTGACGCGCGTGCCCTGCGTGGTCAGCTGCAGCAGACGCATCCGTTCAATTTCATCATCCAGCGCCAGGCTGAGGTGTTCAGCGTTCGCGGCCAGGTCCCGCGCAATTTCGCCATCTGGTCCAAGCAAGCGCTTGGCGCGGCGTTCAGTCATCAGGTTCACCTGGTCCAGAATTTGCTTACGCACGTCCAGCCAGGGCTGCGTGGCTAACTCGGTGGCTTTTAGGGACCAGGTTTCGCCGAAGCGGCGTTCTAAGGTGAGCAGCAGCCGACGCGTAAGCGTGAGCATCAGGCCGGTTTTAAGCGCGTTTTGAAGCGGCGCTTTCATGCTGTAGGGGTCTTCCAACAGAGCTTTTTGCTGCGCCTGGGGCAGGCGCACGGGCACCTGCAGCAATGCGGATATTTCGGCTTGTAAGTCGTGCGGGGCCTGGGGGTCAAAGCTTTGCAGGTAAGCGTCCAA
>JAAZPN010000083.1 GCA_012797215.1 Chloroflexota bacterium
CAAAAATTCGCGCCTCGCACCGCTTGCCTGCCTCTTACTTTGTGACGATTTCCTACATGTGCTGGGCATACCGCCACCGCACTCTGACAATTGAAGGGACTCAGGTGAACTACGCATGAGCGGCAAAGAATTTAAACGCATTTCCGTGCCCATCTCCGATGAAGCCATCCGCGATCTGAAAATCGGGGATTCTGTACTCCTCAGCGGGACAATCGTCACCGGGCGCGACACAGTCCATAAATGGTTCATGGACAGTTTCATCGCGAAGGCAGTTCCGGTTTCCGTGGAAGACGCCCAGGTGTACGAGGAACTCAAGCAGTTGCTCCAGGATGGCGTCATCTATCACTGCGGTCCGGTCGTTAGCGGCCTGCAGGACAAGAATTATCGCTTTGTAGCTGCCGGACCAACGACCAGCATCCGCGAGGAAGCCTATCAAGGCGCCGTGATGGAACACTTCCATATGAAAGGCGTGATTGGCAAGGGCGGCATGGGCCCAAAAACGCTGGCTGCCTGCGCTAAAATCCCGGCTGTTTATTTTCATGCCATCGGCGGGGCTGCCTCTTTGATTGCCGAATCCGTAAAAAAAGTGCTCGGCGTCTATAAGCTGGAGTTCGGCGTGCCGGAGGCGTTGTGGGTGATTCAAGTAGAAGACTTTCCCGTGGTGGTTACGATGGACTCGCACGGCAACAGCCTTCATGATGAGATTCAAAAGCAGTCACTTGAAAAGCTTGAATCCATCTTAGCGAAATAATTTGCGTTAAGTTGCATAGCGCCAGTAGTTGGAGACTCACTCCCGGCTTCCTGACGAATATACATGGCAGTGAAGCCGGGATTAGCTTAAGGTAGGTAGACAATGAAAGTAAGACGAGAAGACCTCTTTAATGCCTCGCAGGTGCTGCTTGTGGCAGCAGGGGAAAGCCCGGAAGGGGCTGCACTGGTCGCGGAGACGTTTTGTAAAGCAGACGCGCGCGGAATTACCACGCATGGCTCGTATTTGCTTAATCCCATCTTTAACCGCGTCAAGGCCGGACAATTGACCCTCCCTACAAAGGCAACGCTCGCGGTGGACAATGCCGCTGTCGCAGTCGTTGACGGTGGTGACGGGCTTGGTCCGGTCGCGGGAAAACTCGCGGCAGATTTGGCTGTCGACCGAGCGAGGCAGTTCGGGGTGGGGCTTGTACTCATTCGCAATACCAACAGCGTGGGTTCCCTGGCGTACTACACTGAAATGGTGGCTCGGGAGGGCATGATTGCCCTGATGAGCAGCAATGCCGCGCCTTCGATGGCGCCCTGGGGCGGCGCGGAAGCATTTACCGGAACCAACCCGATTGCCATTGCGATATATACAGGTCAGGACCTCCTATTCTCAGCGGACATGGCTACCAGCGTGGTCGCACGAGGTAAGATTCGCCAATCCGCCCGGCGCGGCAAGCCGATCCCGGCAGATTGGGCCATGGATGAGAACGGCAACCCAACCACCGACCCCAACGAAGCGCTCAAGGGCACTCTTCTGCCCATGGGCGGACCCAAAGGCTCTGCGATTGCTCTTGCAGTGGATATTCTCTCCGGCCTGGTGGCCGGAGCAAAGCATGCTCCGAACATTCAAAGCTTCCATAATCTTGACGGCGCGACAGGCGTCGGCGCTTCGCTGGCAGCGGTTGATATCTCTAAGTTCATCAGCCTGGACGCGTACAAGTCCGAGATGGACGCGTACATTGCCAGTCTAAAAGGCATGAAAAAGGCCGGCTCTGCTACCGAGATTTACCTTCCAGGTGAAATCGAGTACAACAAAGAGGTCGAGAGCCGGCAGACAGGCATCCTGCTGGATGATGAAGCCGTGAACGCGCTTAACCAACTGCTTGAATCGGTGGGCTCGGCTTTGCGGCTGACGCCCGTCAATTAAGTTAGGAAAGTATACTGCAACGCTTGCTTCCATATTGCCAATTTGTTATCTGTACAAAATACGGCTCTCGCCGTATTTTTTTTCCATAGTTTTGTAATGAAAATTTCGTGACAAAAAAGCTACAAAGCTCTGGCATTATTGTGCTTGCTCGTTAGGATGTAATTAAAATCAAAGGCAAAGCGATTCTAAGGGAGATATTCTTTTCTCGAGAGTAGATCGTCTCGAGTGCTATTCTCAATATATTCCATTGTGGTAATTATTATGCTGAAAAATGAATTGCTTTAGAACCCCTGTCCTTTTATAATTTTGGTACATAGTAATTTGGCATTTTTGTATTTTATATTTACAAGCCCCATTAATGAAATCAGAGGAGTATATATCATGACAAAGGTTGTTGTAATTGGCGGAGGAAGCGCAGGAATCGCTGCGGCTATCGGCGCTCGAAAAGCCGGCGCGGAAGTGGTGCTGCTTGAACGACAAGACCAGCTTTTAGGCATCGGCCGGATTGCCGGCAGTATGGATGTAGGAGGACGTTACCCACTGCATCTTGAAATTCTTGAAATGGGCGCGCCTGAAGTCAACGAGGTCTTGGACGAAGTCAGCCTAGACAATATGGACAACTACCGTAATTCCCACTACCCCTGGCACAGTCTCCCGGGCTCCGAGGAGATGACAAAACACTCCTGGATTTACAATGTGATGACCGCTGAGCCGGCGCTTCGCCGTCTGCTAGAAAAATGGGGCGTTCAAATAATCTGGCGCTGCCGCGCTGTGGATCTTGAAAAAGAAGGTCAGCGCATCACCAGGGTAAAAGTGAAGATCGACCGTTACAAAGACGCCTGGATTGAAGGAGACGCCTTCATAGACACAACTGGCTCAGCTGGCGGAATGAAAGACTGCACCAAAAACGTCGGCGGCTGCACCATGTGCCCCTGGATGCAGTGCCCGACTTTTGGGGACCGTGTAAATCTGGCGGGAAAAGCAGGCGGAAAAACCTGGAGCATGCGGCAGAAAGACGGCACACCAGGGGTTAAATATAACGGCATATATCTATACAAAGAATCGCTTTCCCAAGAGTGGAAAGACGCGCTGGCGTACAGCCATCAAATTTTTGTTCCCTTCAGAGATGAGGTGGACTGGGACACCGACCCCGAATGGAGCTGGGCTACCCGCGGACAAGACGGTAACGATGGCGAAGGCCACCCTGCCGACGCTGAAACAAGCTGGAGAGTCTCTCCGGATACCGGCCGCTTCCGCCTTTTAGATCGCGGAATCTTTGCTGGAGGAGCTGGGCCCAGCCCAATTCCACTCGAAAAGCTTCGCAAAGTGCCGGGCTTTGAAAATATAGTTCCTGCTGCTCCCGTCGGCGGCATGAATCTCTGGTCACTTGGACACGATCTGGTATTCTGCGAAAACACCCTGCGCGTGCCTCCGCTGGAGAATTACTTTACCGCCGGCAGTAAGGCTCACATCGTGGATATTCAACCCTGCATTAACACCGGCTATCTAGCTGGTTTCAATGCGGTTCGCAGCGCAACCGGACAAGTACTTATAGAACTTCCACGCACAACCGCTACTGGTGACATTATCGCCTTTACTCAGGAATTCCTTCAGAACTCCGACGGCGGACCCACAACATTTGTCAGCGCGCACGCTGGGCATTACCTGCGCCGACTCAAGGATACCGGCATTTTCCCGGACAATGAAGAAAAAGCTAGGAAACGTGTTGAAGATGCCGGAGTGACCAATATTTTCGCCTGACCTTTTCTGAATTCCCTCCTTTGCAAGGAACAGTCTCCTGATGAATCCTCTCCAACATAATTCACTAGTCAGGAGGCTGTTCCACTTAAGACCAATGCAGAAAAATCGGAGAAAACAATGGC
>JAAZPN010000084.1 GCA_012797215.1 Chloroflexota bacterium
GAAGCACAAGCTGAAAAGAAAGATTTAGGTCAGGCAATTCTGAAAGAAATCAATCCGCCGCCGGAAGAAGAAGCCCATAAGAAAAGCTTCTGGAAAGCCATTTCCATTCCGGCGCTGGCAATCCTCACAGGTCTGCTCATCGGCGCGGTTATGATCGCGGCCACCAGCAATACAGTTTGGGCGGCCTTTGGCCAATCCATTTGGAAGGGTTTTGGCAGGGCTTTCGTTGAAATTGGCGCGGCTTATCAAGCCCTTTTCACCGGAGCAATTGGCGACCCTGTCCGCATTGTGCGGGCTCTGGGTTCCGGTGACGCAAGAGAAATTCGCTCGGCGCTGAACCCATTCCTGGAGAGCCTGGTGCAATCCACGCCTTACATTTTCACCGGTCTGGCTGTCGCGGTCGGCTTCCGCAGCGGTTTGTTTAACATTGGCGTGGAAGGGCAGCTCTTTATCGGCGCTGCTGCCGCCACATACGTGGGTTACGCCATCACCGGATTGCCCGGCATCATTCACATGCCCCTGGCTCTGCTTGCGGGTGCCTTGGGCGGCGCGTTCTGGGCATTTATTCCCGGCTTTTTGAAGGCTAAAACCGGCGGGCACGAGGTGATTAACACGATTATGATGAACTGGATAGCCTTCCGCCTGACAGAATGGCTGCTCTCAGGACCGATGAGCCGCCCAGGCTCTGGCGGCATGCCCCTCAGCCCGCTCATTCAGAAATCAGCGGAAATTCCGCAATTCTTCCAGGCTCCTATCCGCTTTCATCTTGGTTTCATCATCGCGCTGGCAGTGGCCTGGCTGATAAATTGGCTGCTTTTCAAGACCACCTGGGGCTTGAACCTGCGCACGGTTGGCACTAACCCCCGCGCGGCAAAATATGCCGGCCTGAGCACCACCAAATCCATCATCACCGCTATGCTTATCTCCGGCGCGCTGGCTGGCACGGCCGGCGCGGTGCAAATTCTGGCGGTCAACCGCAGCATGGCGCTCGGCCTCTCGTCCGGTTACGGGTTTGACAGCATCGCCCTGGCATTGATTGGGAATAACACCCCGCTTGGCGTCATCCTGGCATCGCTGCTCTTCGGCACCTTGCGCAACGGCGCTACGCGTATGATGGTGGTTTCGGCTATTCCAATTGATATTGTCGACGTGATTCAAGCCATCATCCTGATGTTTGTCGCGGCTCCCGCGATTATCCGCGCGATTTATCACCTGAAGAAACCAAAGAAGGAAGAAGCTACTATCTTCCTCAGCGGTTGGGGAGGGAAATAATGACCACAGTAACCCAGACTATTAAGCACAGACAGATTTCAGAAATATCGCCGGCGCGCAAGCTGTTTATGGGGATTGTTGAGCTCATCATTGGCGTTCTGATTTACGTCCTTTTTGCCGCTAAGTTAGCGCCAGAATTGATGACAACTTTTAACATGACTCCTGGCGGGATTGATGTGGGGACTTTAGCGGATTGGGTGTTACCATCCCGCATCACGCTGATTATCTTTGCCGTGATTTGCGTCGGGATTGGCGCGTTCCAAATCGTGAAAGGCTTCGGACGGGCTACCAACGGCCTGGTTGGCTTGTGCGGACTGCTGCTGGTCTTTGGTTTCCTTGTCTGGCAAGCCAGCGGCAAATCCTTGAACCTCTCTGGCATGCTCTCCAGCGCGGTCTTATTGGCAGTGCCAATCACCCTGGCCGCCTTCTCAGGCATCCTGGCGGAACGCTCCGGCACCATCAATATCGCGATCGAAGGGATGATGCTGATGTCGTGCATGTTCGCCGCGCTGGTCGGCAGTCTGACCAAGAGCGCCGCGATTGGTCTCCTCGGCGGGGTTCTTTCCGCGGTCGCTCTGGCGATGCTGCACGCGGTGTTGTGTATCAAGTATAAAATCAACCAGACGGTATCCGGCACGGTGATTAATATCTTCTCAGCTGGGATGACCGCTTTCATCTCGCAAAAGTTCCTACAGAAGTACCAGAACCTGAACGCCCCGCCTATGCTCACCCGCATCCCCATACCGCTGCTCTCTCGCATCCCATTCATCGGCCCCATTCTGTTCAATCAGAACTTGTTCGTGTATTTGATGCTCCTGACCTTAATCATTCTTCAGGTAGCGCTATTTTCCACGCGCTGGGGCCTCAGACTGCGCTCGGTTGGGGAGCACCCCAAAGCCGCGGACACGCTCGGCATCGATGTCATCCGCACGCGTTATGTCGGCATGCTGCTGAGCGGCGTGGTGGCGGGCATCGCCGGCGCGTTTTTCACATTGGGTTCCGTTGGACGCTTTGATGAGGGCATGACGGCAGGGAAAGGCTTCATTGGCCTGGCAGCCATGATTTTCGGAAACTGGTACCCCATTGGCGCGTTGGGGGCTGGTCTGCTCTTTGGCTTCGCGGATGCCATTGGCTCTAAGCTTTCGCTTTTGGGCAGCACCATTCCGCCCCAGTTCATGGGCATGGCGCCGTACTTGATTACGATGATTGTTTTGGCAGGTTTCATTGGGAAAGGACAGGCGCCTGCTGCAGAAGGCAAACCGTACGAGAAAGAGTAGCATTTTGCTGCACAGATGCCCTCGCCATAAGCGAGGGCTTCTTATTTTGCCAGATATCATCGTCTAAATTGACCACAGCTATCCGTCATGACGAGCGTGCGAAGCGATACCCCAATGGGCACCGTGTCTCCCCACGGGTTCCTCATCGCGAGCTGGTGCAGCAATCTCCCCGCGGTTTCGTCATCGCGAGCTGGTGCAGCGATCTCCCCGCGGTTTCGTCATCGCGAGCTTGCGAAGCGATCTCCCTGTCTGCATACCATCGTCATCCTGATACCCTTTCAAGCTATCCGCTGCCCGCTGCATCCTATTGATAAACCCATATTTTCTTAGGTCATCTCCAGCGATCCTGTGTAACATCAAAGATGCGCCGAATCCTAAGCGGCGCGCCCTCTATCGATTATGATAACCAACAAAGTCAGGCTGTAGAAATTTACAATGGAGGATCCTTATGCAGTCCATTCATGTTGAACACATCAGTAAGAGCTTTGGCAATACCCAAGCAGTCCGGGATGTCAGCTTTGACGTGGTCCCGGGCGAGATATTTGGCCTATTAGGGCCCAACGGCTCTGGCAAGACCACCAGCATCCGCATCATCCTGGATATTCTTCAGCCCGATTCCGGTTCCGTCTCCATTCTCGGCGGACCAATGTCGGAGGCTAAGAAGAACCAGATTGGCTATCTGCCCGAAGAGCGCGGTTTATACCAGGATATTCTCCTGGACAAATGCCTGGAATACCTCGCAACGCTGAAAGGGATGACCCCGCAGGAAATCAAACAGGAACTTCCGGCCTATCTTGAAGAGTTCGACCTGTGCGACCACCGCAAGAAAAAGGTCAAAGAACTGAGCAAGGGTATGCAGCAGAAAGCCCAGTTGATTGCCACCCTGATACACAACCCGCAGGTCATAATCATCGATGAGCCTTTCAGCGCGCTTGACCCGGTCAACACCCAACTGGTCAAGGATATTCTGAAGCAGCAGCGCGACGCGGGTAAGACAATCATCATGTGCACCCACCAGATGAACCAGGTGGAACAGCTCTGCGACAAGATAGTGCTAATCGACAAGGGTGAAGTGCTGCTCTACGGCGGTCTGCAGCAAATCTATGAAAGCTTTGCTACCGATGATGTGCATATTAACACCAGCATGGAACTTCCACAGAGCATCCCTGGCGTGCAAAAAATTGAGCGGCTGAACACGATGATTAAGTTGGAACCCCAGCCCGGCGTTAGGCCGCAGGAAATACTCAACACATTGGTTTCCCAGGGCATTCAACTCAACGCGTTTGAAATCGCGGTGCCTTCCCTCGATGAAATTTTCATCAAGGTGGTGAAAAAAGGAGAGCCCAGCGATGAACAAAACCTTTGAGGTAGCCAAGTACGAGTACACCCACCACGTCGCCAGGCCGCGTTTTTGGATCGCGCTTCTCAGTGTGCCGCTTGGAATGATCGTGGTTATGCTCTTTTCAATCGCGGTTTCGCTCTCTTCTGTGAGCAAGCTGCCGGTGGGTTACGTGGATGAAGCAGGCTGGATTACGGTCCCGCCGATCGCCCCTGAAAAACGTTCTTTGTTTGAACCTGTCATTCCAATGGTTCCGTATGCGTCTGCGGGAGAGGCACGCGCCGCGGCGGAAAGCGGCAGCATCCAGGCTTATTTTGTCATCCCAGAGGGCTACGAAGCCACCTTTCAGATTAAGTACTACTATAACGAGCCCCTAACAAGCACCATCCGCGGCCAAATCCAGCAGTTCTTGACTGAAAACCTGTTTGTTGGCGTCAATGTTCCCAACCAAGCCCGCCTGGAGGCCGGCAGCATGTACACGTTGGTCTCATTAGATGGAACCAGAAGCACCGCGGAAAACGAAATCTCGAAAATCATACTGCCATTGGTAGTCGGTTTGCTTTTTGTTATCGTGGTCCTTTCCAGCGGCGGCTACCTGCTGCAGGCGGTGGTTGAGGAGAAGGAAAATCGCACGATGGAGATTATGGTGACCTCCGTCTCGCCGAACGAACTGATGGCCGGCAAGATCATCGGCAACTTGAGCGTTGGCCTGACCCAGATTCTGGTATGGGCACTGCTTGCGGTGGTCTTTGTGCTGGTAATGGGAGACCGCATTCCATTCCTGCGGCAGCTGCATATTTCCTGGCCAAATATGCTGCTCAGCCTGCTCTTGCTCCTGCCTTCCTTTGTTTTCACTTCCGCGCTAATGGCAATACTTGGCGCTACCGTGACCGATTCCCAGGAAGCGGCACAAGTAACAGGCCTGATTACGTTTCCTATCCTAATTCCTTATTATTTCTTCTCAGTATTGATGATGCACCCAAATGGCGCTTTTTCCCGGGCTCTCAGTTATTTTCCGATGAGCGCCCCAGTAGCTATGACGCTCCGAATGGCATTCACGCGCGTTCCCGCCTGGGAAGTGCTCATGGTCATCGGAATCCTGGTGCTCTTCTCAATCCTCACTATCTGGTTGGCAGGCAAAGCGTTTCGCCTGGGCATGCTCAATTACTCCAAGCGGCTCAAGCTTTCTCAATTATTCAGGAAGGAGGCGCGCAATGAATAAGACCTGGAGCGTTTTTAAGCATGAGTTCCTCAAGACTGTAAGCCGGCGCTCTTTCATCCTGACGCTCATCCTGGTTCCTCTCATCCCCGCGCTTGTGCTTTGGATTCTAGGCAACCTGAGCGACTCACAATCCCAGAGCCTGCAGCAGGTCTTCACCGGCAGTCAGGCCCAATCCGCCCTGCCTTATGGTTTGGTGGATAAGAGCGGTCTGCTCACCGAAGCGCCGGATTGGGTTACCGAAGGGACTATTGTGTTGATTCCATCCAGCGCGGAAGCCCGCCAGCAGCTCCAGCAAGGAAAGCTGAAAGGCTACTACGAAGTCCCGCAAGACTATCTGAACAGCGGGTCCGTCCTGCTGTACCGGGAGGATGTGAACCCGGTGACTGGTTTCGAACAAACTACTACCATGGAAAACCTGATTGCTTATAACCTGCTTGGCAGAGATCAAGATTTGTATCTCAAGTACACCAACCCGGTTTCCTTTGTGGTGGAAGAAGTCAATCCTGCTATTGCGGAGAGCCGCGACATCGAAGACCCATTAGCGTTTTTCATCCCATATGGGGTAACGCTCTTTTTCTATATGATTGTTTTCATCACCTCAAGCATGTTATTAAGCGCGGTAGGGAAAGATAAAGACAACCGCGTGATGGAAATGCTGCTCTCCTCGGTCAGGCCAACCAGCCTATTTATCGGCAAGCTCACCGGGCTTGGTCTGGCGAGCCTGCTGCAGTTGGCAATTTGGTTCGGTTCTGCGCTGCTGCTGCTGCGATTTACCGGGCAGACCTTTGCGCTGCCAATTGAAATGAATTTTTCACCATCGCTTTATATCTACGGTGTCTTGTTCTTTATTGTCGGCTTCGTCTTTTACGGCAGCCTGATGGCAGGCATAGGAGCAATGGCCCCGAACCTGCGGGAAGGCAGCCAGTCCACCTTTATGGTGGCGCTCCCGCTCATCCTGACGCTGGTCGCCATTAACAGCCTGATCCAAATGCCGCACGGTTCCCTTGCCACCATTCTGAGCTTGCTGCCGCCAACCGCTCCAGTGGCAATGATGACCCGCCTGACCATTGGCGGCGTGCCAGGCTGGCAAATCGCGTTGGCTTTCGGGCTGCTGGCGCTTACTGACGTTTTTCTCATCAAAGGCGTGTCAAACCTGTTTCGCTCCCAGCACCTCCTCACCGGCAGCAAGTTTTCTTTCAAGCTTTTCCTGCGGGAGTTGGCGCGGCGCTAACCTGTTCAAAAAAAATCAAAACCCCGTCCTATCTGGCGGGGTTTTGTCTTTGGACACGCCTGGCTGAAAAAGGATTAAAATATTCACAAGCGCGGCTCTGCGCGCGTTGCGAATATTAAGGACCATGTAGGAGTGCTGATGAAAAAGTCCCATAATCGCTGGACCTGGATGCTGCTTGCGGTTCTGCTATTGACTGCCTGCAACTTGCCGAGCACCGCGACGCCGGTTGACCCTATGCTTGGCGTGCGCACCGCCGCGGCGCTCACTGTCGAGGCGATGTTCACCCAGGCGGTCCCTACGCAGAGCATAACGGCGCAGCCTACCCTAACCCCGCCTCCAACAGCGCCCGCCAGCGCGACGCTCGACCCAAACCTGCCCTGCAACCTGGCTGAATTCGTTTCTGAAAGCGTGCCGGACGGCAGTCAATTCTTTCCAGGCTCGGTATTCGTTAAGACCTGGACGCTGCGCAATGCCGGCTCTTGCGTCTGGACGATTGATTATCAACTGGAATATGTTTCAGGCAACATACCGGACATTCTGTCCCTCCAAAAACTGACAAACAGCGCTATCGCGCCTGGACAGAATCTCACGCTTATGCTAAACATTGCTGTGCCTTTTGAACCTGGTAATTACCGCGCTGATTTCAGACTGCGCGACGGGCAGGGCAGCATGTTCAGCTTCAAAAACCCAGAAAAAACCTTTTGGGTGGCGGTAGAAGTAATAAACACCAGCCTCAACCTGGCTGAAAATCTCTGCGCGGCGGATTGGACCAGCGGCGCGGGCAAACTGAACTGCCCCGGTAAAGCAGGCAGCGCGGATGGCTTTGCCTATGTAGATGCCAGCCCTCTGCTTGAAAATGGCTCGGAGGATGACGAGCCCGCAATCTGGCTCAGCCCGCAAGAAGTCCAGAACGGGTACATCCAGGGGGCTTTCCCAGCGCAGCGCATCCCCGAAAAAGCGCGCTTTGAGGCGGTGCTCGGCTGCGCGAAAAGCGCCCTTGCTTGCGATGCTGACTTCTCGCTTTACGTGCAGGCCGGGGTGGAAGTTCCGCGCTTGCTGGCAGCCTGGAATGAAACCAACGACGGCGCATTCCGGCGGATCAGCTACGACCTAACCAATCTGGCCGGGCAGAACCTGCGCCTGATACTGCGCGTCGATTCCCGCGGCTCGGCAGTGGATGATATTCTCCATCTGCTCATGCCGGTGCTCAGGTCCTACCAACCCGCGGACGAGTAGCATTTCATTTAAAAATGTCAATATTCGCGGATAAGCAACGCGGAATATTATTAAGCGTGTATTTCACCTAGCCCCCGCTTTCTTTACCAGCATGGACTTTGCAGACGCATATTCCACATAAAAACAGCGGGGGTCAGCCGAAATAAGACCTCAGAATATTTGTTTAGGTTTAAGTACCAACAGGTGAGAAGTTCTTTTTCCTGCTCCTGGCTCAGCATTGAAAGGCGAACCTGGTCGTGACGCGCCGATAGTTTTCCCGATTATAATAAGGCTAACTTTACGAGGGAAGGGCAATCATGGCCTATTTCATACATATCTTCACGCCTCTTTTGAAACCTTTCGTGTACCTGGACCCTGGCAGCGGCAGCATGCTAATCCAGCTAATTCTCGCGGCTGTCTTGAGCATCGGAGTAGCAATCAGAATTTTCTGGAAGAAGATCAGAGCCTTTCTGACAAGAAACAAAGCAGCCGACAGCCAGGAGCTGGACCCCACTGAAATCCCTGAGGAACCCAGCGCGGAAGATTCCTTGCGCTCCTGAGAGCAGGCTGTTCGCCATCTAACCACACAAAACCACCAGTAAAAGGGAATTTTGAGAATGATTGAGAAATCCAGCGCATCATTCCGCGATCCCAGCGGGTTCGTTTTCACGCAAGATTCGGTCGTCTATCGTCAGGTGAACCAGGCCGGCCGTGAATCCTACGATGCCTTGATGCAGTCGGGGCTTTACGAGCGGCTCAGCAAGGCGAAAGCGCTCGTGACGCACGAGGAAGTGCCCCTCGCGCTGGCTCCCCTGCCCCAGCTGGCTTATAAAGTAATCCTTCCTCACTCCATCCCCTTCATTTCCTATCCTTACGAGTGGTGTTTTGAGCAACTCAAAGACGCTGCCATTCTGACACTCTCTATCGCCAGGCGCGCTCTTGAGTACGGCCTGAGCCTGAAGGATGCCAGCGCATACAATGTGCAATTTTTGGACGGCAAACCTATTTTTATTGACACGCTCTCTTTTGAACCCTATCAGGAGGGGTTGCCGTGGGTTGCCTACCGGCAGTTCTGCCAGCATTTTTTGGCGCCTTTAGCCCTCATGGCGCACAAAGATACCCGCCTGAGTCAGCTTATGCGCGTTTATATTGACGGAATTCCACTGGACCTTACCAGCAAGCTGCTCCCAGCTTCCACGCGCTTGCAGTTTGGCTTGTTAAGCCACATCCACCTGCATGCCCGCAGCCAGGAAAAATATGCCGGCAAAGCGGTTTCGCCCAACGCGCTGGAAGGAAAAGTGAGCCTGTCTGCCATGCGCGGCCTGCTTGAGAGCCTCTTGGCGGTGGTGCGGGGCTTGCGCCTGCGCGCAAGCAATACTGAATGGGGGAATTATTACGAGGATAACAATTACAGCGAAGCTGCCTTTGCTGCCAAACGAAGCCTGGTTAAGGAGTTCTTGCTTGCATCGAATCCCCACAGCGTGTGGGACCTTGGCGCGAATACCGGTGAGTTCAGCCGGGCAGCCAGCGAAATGGGAATTCCCACTGTGGCATTCGATATTGATCACAGCGCGGTGCAGCAGAATTATCGCACGGTAAGACAGAACAATGAAAAACACATGCTCCCGCTCTGGATGGATCTGACTAATCCTTCGCCGGGCTTGGGCTGGGATTCCCGCGAAAGAGCTTCTATGCGGGAACGCGGTCCGGTTGACCTTGTCATGGCGCTGGCTCTTATCCACCATCTGGCAATCGCCAACAATATTCCATTAGAAGGCATCGCTGCCAGTTTTGCTGAACTGGCAAACAAACTCATCGTTGAGTTCGTACCGAAAACAGATTCGCAAGTACAGCGCTTGCTGGCTTCCCGCGCGGATATCTTCCCCGATTACACTCCGGAAGGGTTTGAGCAAGCCTTCGCTGGCCATTTTGAGATCCAAAAGACCGAGCTCATTCCAGGTTCCCAGAGAATTCTCTACCTGATGCAACGCCGCGCTTCCTGAGCCGATTATTTATCATTCCCCCTTCGAATTCACGCGCTTCGCACTTGAAGTGGTAGAATTATGCGCGTTAAAGCTATGAAGCCGAAAAATTCACTTCCCGTTTACCCAATCCTTTTTGCCGCTTATCCCGTCCTTTCTTTGTTGGGGCACAACATTCAGGAAGTCTTTTTGCGCACAGGCCTGCGCCCGCTGATTTTTATCGTCGGTGGAGCGGTAATCCTCTGGTTTATCTTGTGGCTTCTGACGCGTTCTCTGCAAAAATCCGCGCTGCTTACGCTTCTGCTGATTATCTTGTTCTTTAGTTATGGGCGCGTGTATCAAGCGCTGAGACAGATAGAAATGTCCGGGTTTATTCTGGGTCGGCACCGCTACTTGCTGC
>JAAZPN010000085.1 GCA_012797215.1 Chloroflexota bacterium
ACCCCGCCGGTGGCGGAGCGCGCGCGTAAGCTGGGCTTCTTTGAGAGAAGCTTTGACGGCAGCGAAGCCCCGGAAGACGTGCTCGCCTTTTTGCGCGGCGAGGCTGCCAATCACGAAGGACCAGCACATTACCCCCAGACCACCCTGGAACGCGCGGCCTGGAAAGCCCCTTTCCCCCTGCTGCGCCACCACTTTGGCTTGCCCACGATGGAAGCTACCCTGGAGGGCATCGCCCAAATCGCCGAAGCGCGCGTGTTGGATGTCATCTCGCTGGGCACCGACCAGGACGCGCAGGAGAATTTTTTCCACCCGGAGCGCCAGAACCCGCGCGCCAAGGGCGCCGGCGGGGTGCCCGTGCGCAGCGCGGAAGACTACCGGGCTCTCTATCAGGCTTCCCGCCGCGGCAATTACCCGCTTTTGCGCACCTATTCCGGTACAGATGATTTTATCCGTCTGGCGGAGCTCTATATGGAGACCATTCATAACGCCTGGTGCGCCGTGCCGCTCTTTTGGTTCAACCAGCTCGACGGGCGCGGCCCGGTCAGTCTGGAAGATTCGCTGAGCCTGCACCAGGAGCTGATTCGCTGGTACGGAGAGCGGAAAGTGCCAGTGGAGCTGAACGAACCCCATCACTGGGGCATGCGCGACGCCTCAGACGTGATATTCCTCACCTCCGCCTACCTTTCCGCCCACAACGCCAAGGCTTTTGGCGCGCGCGATTATATCGCCCAGATGATGTTCAATAGCCCGCCCGGCGCTTCCGACGCGATGGACCTGGCCAAGATGCTGGCCATCCTGGAGATGACAGCCCCGCTGGAAGACGAAAACTTCCGCATCCTGCGCCAGACGCGCACCGGTTTGCTCAGCTACCCGCTGGAGGACAATGCCGCCCGCGCGCACCTCTCCGCCAGCATTTACCTGCAGATAGCGCTTAAACCCCACATCGTGCACATCGTCGGGCATACCGAGGCCGACCACGCCGCCACCGCCGCGGACATTATAGACGCCTGCCTGATGGCGCGTCAGGCCATCGCGAACGCGCTTAAAGGCCAGCCGGATATGCTCTCCGACCCTGCCGTGCAGAGGCGTAAAGACCATCTCATCGCCGAAGCCCGCCTGACGCTGCAAGCCATCACCAATCTGGCAGAGCCCGATACCACCGACCCGCTGACGGACCCGCGCGTGCTGGGCAAGGCTGTGCGGCTCGGCATTCTGGACGCCCCCCACCTGCGCGGCAGCAAAATCGCGCGCGGTGAGATTAAGACTCGCATCATCCAGGGCGGCTGCGAAGCCGTCCGACCCGACGGCCGGCCGCTTGGCGAAGCTGAACGCCTTTCCAGTTTTTTGTAAGAAGGAGCTGATTATGAACGACAACCTGAGATACACGGTCATCGGCGCGGGCAATGGCGGCAAGGCTATGGCCGCGCACATGGCGCTGATGGGCAAAGAAGTGGCGCTTTACAACCGCACCTTTGCCAATATCGAAGTCATCGCCGAGCGCGGCGGCATTGACCTGGAAAACCCGGGCGGCATCAGCGGCTTTGGCAAGCTTACCAAAGTGACCGACCAGATTGGTGAAGCGCTGGAAGGCGCGGATGTGATTATGGTGGTGGTGCCCTCCTCCGGGCATCGCGACATTGCCACCGCGGCCGCCCCCTACCTGCGGGATGGGCAGATTGTGCTGCTGCACCCCGGGCGCACCTGCGGCGCGATTGAATTCGCCGAAACTTTGCGCCAGTCCGGCTGCCAGGGCAGGCCTATTGTGGCAGAAGCGGAGACCTTCATCTACGCCAGCCGCTCCGAGGGGCCCAGCCACGCGAAAATTTTCCGCATTAAGGAATCCGTGCCGCTGGCCGCACTGCCCGCCATAAAGAACCGCGCGGTGCTGGACGCCATTCACCACGTCTACCCGCAGTACATTGACGGCGGCAACGTGCTTAAGACCGGACTGAACAACATGGGCGCAGTCTTTCACCCCACCATCACGCTGCTCAACGCGGGTTGGATTGAGACCACATACGGGGATTTTGAGTTTTACATTGACGGCGTTTCCCCCTCGGTGGCAAAACTGCTGGAG
>JAAZPN010000086.1 GCA_012797215.1 Chloroflexota bacterium
CGGAGTACATAGCGTTCAGACTTCGAAAAGACCGGACCGGCTGCGATACCATCCTCATTTTCAGTGTATGTAACGCTGTAAAGCTTCCCGTCCGCGTCATTATCGAATTGGACCGAATAATTTACGCTTAATGGCGGTCCGTCCCGGCGCTTTTCAGTTTTGATCGCGAGCTCCTTACCGCCGTTCAGAGAGGTCAGCAGGTAAAGTGAATCCACTTCACCCTTAATCGCCGTGGATCCACGATAACCGCCGTTTTTGTTCGTATGGTGGATAGCGGTAATACATACCTGCAGCTCATCCGATAGACGGTGTAAGGCCTGCAGCGGCGGCTTCATGTCTTTGGATGAATTCTCATCCGCGCCGGCTGTAACCGCGTTCAGTGAATCGAGCACCACGAATTCAACGCCGTTTCCAGAGATCCACGCGCGTAAAATTTCAATGTGCGCGGGTTCTCGTAAGTCAATGCCGGCATGTGTTGTGTAAAACAAGTTTGCGGGTATCTCAATGGCCTGCCCCTGAGCAAGCGCCCGGATACGCTTTTTCATGAGATAATCGCCGTTTTCTTCGTCTACATAAAGCGCGTTTATCCCGGATCGTGCAATTAGCATGGCCTGATATAGCAGAAAATAAGACTTACCCGTTCCGCCGTCCGCTGCCAGTACATTCAAAGCGCCCGGATAGTGCAGCTGGTTAGACAGTAAAGGTTCCGGCTCCTCGAATTCGTCAAGCGCTTCGATGGCGGAGTGCAGAACAAAACGGCTGTCCGGTTTCTCCGGCTCTTTGCCGGCGGCAATATCCGCGTACATCTTGCGGACCGCATCCGCAAGATATGGACGCGCCCAGTCTACTTCGAGCGCCGCCTGAATTTTTTCCTCGTCCTGAACGGTGGTTTTAATATCCATAATCCACCGCCGCCGGTCTATTTGTGGTACAATGGAAGAAATTGGTAACTACTCTCCCATGTTCCAGCCTCACTCCGAATGCCCCCGGAGTGAGGTATTTTTTTATCTCTCGCATAACACTTCCTCCCGTTTGATATTTATTACAACCGGCGCCTGGCCTGCCCAGACTATCGCCGCCATAAACGCCCGCACAAGATCCGATTGACTTACTCCCGCGTCCTCGGAATAAGCCCGAAACGCGCTCCGCAATTCGTTATCAATTCGTATGTGCACGCCCTTATCCATTGCCATAATCCACCATCCTTATTCCGAGTCGGTGTTAAACAAAAACCCGGAATTGCATACCTACCGCCTTTTGTTTGGCGTGGCCTGCAACTCCGGGTTAAATTCCTCGTGAGTTACTTGCTCCTAAGAAGTGGTGCCGGAATTACAGACCGTTTAGGTCTCCAACCCCGGGAATCAATGCCTTCTGTCGGGTTATGCGCTTGCGCGCTATTCAATTCACTGTGTACACATATTAGCACGAATGTTTTATTTTTGCAAATCATTATCTTAAAACATCCGATATTTTAAGATTCATGCTTGCTATGGTTATGATAACTACTCTTATAGTAACCTTACCTGCCCTTTACGACATATTATCCACTCAAAAACCGGCATTATCTACCGGAGAGGCGCTTACAAAAGCGGCCTTTAGATCCTCGTCAGTTTGTGCCAAATACCGCCGTAATACCTGCAGATCGGAGTGGCCCATAAGCTTCTGGAGTGAATAAACATCCATGCCGGCGCGTAAACAGTTCAGAGCGAACGCCCGCCGGAAGTCATGCAGCCCTGGCTTATCTATGCCGGCCTTCACCGCGCGTCTGCGTACTATCTGATTTAACCCCCAGTAAGTTAGGCGTTCACCGCCGTTTGTAACCCATAGCGCCCGGTTATTATCGGACCTTGCCCGGCCATATTGCCTGAGTACCTTGCGCGTCCGCTTACCCAAACAGACTATGCGCGGCTTACTTCCCTTCCCCTTGCGGATAATCACCGTTCCCCGCAGCAGATCCACATCGTCAAGATCCACGGCGCACACTTCAAAAGCACGCGCCCCAGTATCCAGTAAAAACATAAATAAGGCCTTATCCCGCAAGTCAAGCAAGGTATCACCCCCGCAAGTGTCAATGAGTTTATGGACCGCCCCAAGTTCCACGGGATCAAGCGGCTTCACATCCAAGCGCGGTGTTTTTACCTTTCGGATCGGATTTTTCCAACCCGGCGGCTCAACTTCGTTCTCATACCAGAGTAAAAAGGATTTTATAGCGCGGTATCCGGCGTTCACCCCGCCCGGATTCCGGCCTGTTTCTGTGAGATGAAGTAGGTACGCCCTAAGCATTTCGGCGCTAATTGACTCAATTTCTCGGACCCGAACGCCTTCACAAAACGATAAAAAGCGCCGAAATTCCACATTATAGAACGCTATGGTATGCCTGCTTACCTGACTTGTTTTGCGGTCCACGATAAAAGCCTGCATCCATTTATGCAGATCCTGACCGCCGTTATTATTATTAAGCGTTTGCACATCCCGAATAGCATCCATGATAACCACTCCCATATATGGCGGTCATAAGCTAAATAAGGGTATGTTATGCGTACTTATGGCGGGTATCCGAGCTCAATTGGCAGAGCAAGCGCCTCTTAAGCGTTAGGTTCTGGGTTCGAGTCCCAGCAGGGTCATTTTTTATTTAATTATTGAGAGTCAGCGCTTCGTTCCCCCAAAAACATCGCGCGTAAAATTCTTTAGCCCTGAGCGCGCCAGCCGCTTTTCAGGCTTGCAGCCATTTCTGGAAAATCTTCCATTTTTTGTAAATACGTTTATCCGCGTAATAGCCCATAAACGGCAGTACTTTTTCTTTCCGCTGTGTACGAAAGGCGCGCAAGACCGCCTTGCTGAAGCGCCATAGATTGCCGGTGGAGGTGCTGCCCTTGTGAATGATAAACACCGTAAACTGGTCATTTACCACCAGCGGACGGTGGTCTTTAATCAGGTTCAGCCACAGGCTGTATTCCACCACGTAACCCTTCGTCTCGTTAAAGCCACCGTATTGCAGCACGGCCTCTCGGCGCATCATGGTGTTCTCATGCGAAATCAGGTTCATTGCTGAGATCGCGCGCTCTGCGTCCCTGCGCAGGAGCAAGGTCTGCGGGATTTTGTAGCGTCTGCCGCGGATTTCCACCAGAAAATTTCCGGTGAGCCATACCAAGTCGGGGTTATTATGAAACGGACGAGCGGCGCGCTCCAGCGCGTACGCGTCCAGGTAATAATCATCTGAATGCAGGTAGTGAATCAGCTCGCCTGTAGCGCACGCGGTGGCGGTGTTCAGCGCGTTGGCTACCCCTTTTGGCTCGGATTGGATGCAGCGGATCGGGTAGCGCCCGGCGTTGCGCGCCACATATTCGCGAATAATTTCAGGCGTGCGGTCACTGGAATAAGAATCATTGATAATGTGCTCAATATTCCCATAGCTCTGCCGCTCCACAGAATCCAAGGCGTTGCGCAGGTACTTTTCACTGTTGTAGGTACAGGTGACAATACTTATCTTAGGGAAAGCAGAAGTTTCCATTGGGCGGGTCTCAATTCAATGCTCCATTGTACTATCATCTGCCCGTCTGCGCTGCAAGCATCCAGCGTGCTCCCCAGCTTTGTTTCCGCTATAATTTACCTGTTGCTCCTGACTTCCTTGAGGACAAATCGTCATGAAAATTGCCCGCTTTTTCCTTATCGTATTGGCTTTCTCCTTTCTGTTGGCAGCCTGCGCGCCCAAAGCGCCCGCGCCAGCCAGCATGCCCCCCGCTGAAGCAAGCGCCACCCCCAGCCAGGTCACGCTCCCGACGGCAGCACTCCTCACCCCGCAAGCCCCGGAAGGCATGGTTTTTATCCCCGCCGGCGAATTCCAGATGGGCTGCGACCCGACTCAAAACAACGGCTTTACCTGCCCCAAGGACGAACTGCCCCTGCGCACAGTGACATTGAACGCCTATTTTATTGACCGGTACGAGCTTACAAACGCCCGCTATGATGAATGCGTTCACGCGGGGGGCTGCCGTCCACCCACGGTGACGTCCTCTGAGACGCGTGAAAACTACTACACTGACCCCGCCTTTGCTGATTACCCGGTGGTGCAGGTCAGTTGGCGGGACGCCTCGGATTACTGTCAATGGGCCGGGAAACGGCTTCCAAGCGAAGCAGAGTGGGAAAAAGCAGCCCGCGGCAGCCGCAGCGCAGCCTTCCCCTGGGGAAATGATGAGCCCAGCTGCATCCTGGTCAACGCTTACGACCCCTTTTCGGGGCAGCTATGCGTGGGGGACACCACCGCTGTTGGGGCGCACCCGGACGGAGCCTCTACCTTTGGAGTGGAGGATATGGCCGGGAATGTGTGGGAGTGGGTCAACGATTGGTACTCCGAGACCTACTACAAAGAGTCGCCGCTATCAAACCCACCCGGGCCGGCCGGGGAGGTGCAGAAGGCGCTGCGCGGCGGCAGTTGGCTGAGCAGGCCAGTTTACCTGCGCGTCTCCGGCCGCAGCTTTGACCTCAACTTCCATGGCGGTTCCGATACGGGTTTTCGCTGCGCGGCGGATTATGTTCCCTGATATCAGCCGGTTTTTCTTTTTTCCCCGCCATAAGAATCAGAGCAACACAGTATAATTTGGACTCTAATCCGCAAGCCCGAGGAGCCTTTAATGCCAGCTGACAACGCCCAATCCCAGCAAGATCCGGTTATCCGCCTGTTTAAATCGGATTTCCTCGAGTTCTTTACGCACATCAGCCCACTGGCGGTGCTGGTGGTGTTCCTGCCTTTAATTAGCTTTCTGCTCTGGCGCGCGGCGCGGCTGAGCCCCACGGACTGGTGGAGGGTTCCACTGGCTTTTGCGATTGGCCTGCTCATCTGGCCGCTGGCGGAGTACCTGCTGCACCGCTTTGTTTTCCATTGGAAGCCGGCCAACCCCAGCGAACGCATGCAGCGTTTTCTCTTCCTGATGCACGGCGTCCACCACGCCCAGCCGCGCGAGAAAACCCGCCTGGTGATGCCCCCTGTGCTCAGCCTGCCCATGGCGGCTTTATTTTATGGCTTGTTCTGGCTGGTGGTTGGCAAGCTCTTTGGCGCGCCTGCTTTTGTGGATGGCATTACGGGTGGCTTTTTGTTCGGCTACATCATTTATGACATGACCCACTACGCGCTGCACCATTTCAGTCTGAAAAGCGCTTACTTCCGCAAACTGCGCCGGCACCACATGGCGCACCACTTTAAAACGCACAATGCCAAATATGGGGTTTCGACCTGGATTTGGGATGACGTGTTTAAGACCAACCCGGCGGAGTAGTAATCCGCAGTCAGGATTTTCAGGAATTCAGGCCTTATTCCTGGGTCAGTCTGTACACCACCCAATCACTGATCATTTCTTCCGGCTCATAATAAGACATTAGCAGCCGCACTTTATCTTCTATCTGTGCGTTCTCTCCGGGAAAGTCCAAAAACCCCCAGCCTTCCATCTTTGTATCAATCATCAGCATGGGCTTGGCAGCCAAGAGCTCATCCAAAAACTCCAGCGCGCGCGCCTGCCCGGTAGGGTCCGCGTCCATCAACGGGCGCATTACCAGGTAGCGCGTGGGGCTTTCGCGCTGGGCGAAGTAATTCACGCGCGTATCCCGCCAAACCAACACCGTATCCTCCGGGCTGGTGTTCTCGCGGACGTATCGGATGGCGGCTTGCCGGGCAGGCAGGCTCTGCTGGTATACCCCGACCCGCTCCACGGTCTCCAGCCCAAAACCCAGCGCCAGCAGCGCGATAGCCAATGCCCCGACCGCCCAACGTGAAATCTTTTTTCCACCGGAGGCAGCCAGCCACTGGTCAAGCACGGAGAAAGAGGCCGCGCTGAACACTGCCAAAGCAGGCAGGATGGTCTCAAAATAATATTTGCTCACGTCGCCTGTCATCAAAATCAAAACCAGTTCCAGTGCGCCGTCCAGCAGCATGAGCGTAAAAAGGATGCTTTTAAGCGGCTCCTGTTTTTTGCGCGGGAAGAAAGCCCCCGCCAGAACGCCCAGCACCGCGATGGGGAAAATGGGCAAACGCGCGATGTACGAAAGGTCTAAGGCGTTGCGCAAGCGGTCTGCCGTGCTTTGGGCGGCCGAAGCCGAAAATTGAAAGTTATACGCGAAGGCGGCGTCCCATAATTGCGCCAGTGCGCCCTGGCTGTAGAAGTACGCGCCAACCACGAGCAGGACCGCGCCAACCCCCGCGCTCATCAAGCCAAACTTTTTAAGCGCTCCAGGCTTGCGCCGAATCAGCTGCGCCAATAGCAGCACCCCCAGCGCCAGCCAGATGCCTACCGCTGTCTGCTTAATCAAAAAGGCCAGCCCACCCAGGAGCCCAATCAGGAAATAGCTGCGTTCGGGTTTTTCATGGTTTTCCGCCCGCGTGAAGAGCAGCAGCGCGCCAAACTGCAGCGGCAGCGTCCAGTCGGTGGTTTGGTTTCCGCCCAGAAAAATGAAAAACAGCGCAAAAAGCCACAAAAGCGTGCCAAGCGCGGCAGCCAGCGAACCAAAATGGGCTTTCATCAGTTTGTAGCCCAGGTACGCCGCCAGAACCAAAGCCGCGCACTCCAGCGCCCAAATGCCCCAATGCGAGCCGGGAGAAAGCGCGGCGCCCAGAGCATTGATGTAAAACACCAGCGGCGGCTTATGGTCCCACAGCTGCAGGTACGGCAGGTC
>JAAZPN010000009.1 GCA_012797215.1 Chloroflexota bacterium
CCCCGTTCGAGGCCGTCAACACGTCCATGTTTTCATAAGCGAGCGTGCGTTTGAGCATCTTCAGCAGTTTTTGGTCATCATCTGTAATCAGTACTTTTGGCATGCGAATATTCCCTGAGATTAGGTCTGGTTAATTGATATATATCACAATATACTCGTTGTGGCTGTAAAAAACCTGTGACAGTTTTTTTCACAGCTTTCTCTAAGCTTTTCTTTGGTGAAATCACAGGATATATTGATAGTATCAAGCCATAAGGATAGACGGTAAGCTGTTTTGCTAGGATAAAACAGCAACAGCCAGAGTGGATAACTGACTGAAGAAAAACAAACGAGCGATTTCGATCTTTCTCCTCCAGATACAAGCAGCGGTAACGACGGACCGCTGCTTGTATTTTAAGCCGGGCTATTCCTATCTTACCAAGCTGCTCATCAGCAAGCGCATGCTATAATTTATTGCAATGGAAGAGAAGCCATTTCCCCTCATCTACGCCCACAGAGGAGCCAGTGCCTTAGCGCCAGAAAATACGCTGGCGGCTTTCCTGCTGGCCTTGCAAGCCGGCGCGGACGGCATTGAGCTGGATGTGATGCTCAGCCAGGATAAAGAACTGCTTGTGATTCATGATTCTACTGTCGACCGCACCACGGACGGCAGCGGAAAAGTGGCGGAGATGCCCCTGGCAGCCCTGCGGGAGCTGGATGCCGGCACGCGCTTTGGCGAAGAATTCCGCGGGGAAAAACTGCCTACGCTGGCTGAAGTTTTTGAAACAGTGGGCGGCAAAATGCGCATCAACGTGGAACTCAAGAACTACGCGCGCCCCTTCGACGACCTGACCAGGCGTGTAATTAAGTTAACGGAACAATTTCATCTTGAAGAATCCGTTTTGCTCTCCTCCTTTAATCCCATCAACCTCAGTAAAGCGCATAACATCAATCCAAAAATTCAACGCGGGCTGCTGGTCTCCCCGGCAGACCAGCGCATGCTGGGGGGATTGGGACGGCTGTTCCCCTACCAGGCTCTGCATCCTTATTACGAAGATGTGACGCGGGAGATGACTGAACAGCTGCACGCGCGCGGCAAACAACTGAATACCTGGACTGTTGACGACCCGCAAGCCCTGCTGCGTCTGCGCGCTTTTGGCGTGGATGGCATCATCTGCAATAATCCCGCCGCGGCGCGCGCCGTACTGGAAGGCAGAACATGAAAGCCCACCGCGCGCTTGGATTTTTCCTGGCGCTCAGTTTGCTGCTTGCCATGCTGCCTGTTTCCGCAAAGGCAAACACTCAGTTCCAAGCAGAGACGCTGCTGTCTTCAATGAGCCCCGCCGAAAAAGTGGGGCAGCTCTTCCTGATTACATTCAACGGCAGCAACATCAGCGAAGGTTCTGCCCTGCTTGACCTCATCAAAGCCCATCACATCGGCGGCTTTGTGCTGCGCGCGGACCACGACAACTTTTCCGGAACAGACACTCTGCCAGCGGCCTATGACCTGATTGCCGCTATGCAGACGGCAGCCTGGGAAAAATCCCAGCCATCCCCAAACACAAGTCTCAGCGGCGGACTGCCAGCCTATGTGCCGCTCTTTATTGGCATCGAACAAAATGGTGACAGCGACAGCCAAATCCTGAGTGGTCTCAGCGACCAACCCAACCAGATGACGCTTGGCGCCACCTGGTCCCCTTCCCTGGCCCAGCAAGCCGGGCAGGTGCTCGGGAGGGAACTTTCGGCGCTCGGCTTTAATTTATTCCTGGGGCCAACCCTGGACGTCGCGGAGACCGCCAGTATGGAAACCGCGGCCTACTCAGGCGCGGACGTTTATGGCGGCGACCCCTATTGGGTCGGTGAAATTGGGCGGGCTTATATCACCGGAATTCACACTGGCAGTCAGAACCGCATGAGCGTCGTCGCGCGGCATTTTCCCGGGCTTGGCAGCGCTGACCGCCCATCAGACGAGGAAGTCGCCACAGTCCGCAAGTCCCTGGAACAACTGAAGCAGATTGAACTGGCGCCCTTCTTTTCTGTCACCGGCGCGGAAGACCCTAACGCGCGGGCAGATGGAATCATGGTCTCCCATATCCGTTTTCAGGGCTTTCAGGGCAATATCCGCGCCACAACCCGCCCCATCAGTTTTGACGCGACCGCGCTTGCCCAGCTCCTGGCAGTCGAACCGTTGGCAAGCTGGCGCAGCATGGGCGGCCTGACGGTAAGCCACAGCCTCGGCAGCAAAGCGGTGCGCTCTTTCTTCGACCCGACCAACAGCACGTTCGACGCCAACACAATCGCCCGGACTGCCTTCATCGCTGGCAATGACCTGCTCTATATGAACGATTTCACCAGCGCCAGCGACATAAACCCCTACGACACCATTCTGCAGACGCTAAATTACTTTTCCAGCAAATATGAGGAAGACCCGGCTTTCGCCCAGCGCGTGGATGAAGCGGTGCTGCGCATCCTCAACGTCAAGCTGCGCCTTTATGGTGAATTTACCCCCGAAGTCGTCATCCCAGACCGCGCTGGCCTGGAGCAGATTGGCAAAGGGTCTCAACTCGCCTTCAATATTGCCCGCGAAGCCGCAACGCTCATCTCCCCCAGCCAGGACTACCTGGACAGCCTGCTGCCCAGCCCGCCCGGCACGTATGAGTATATGGTCATTTTCAGCGACCAACGCGCCGAAAGACAGTGCAGCGCCTGCCAGCCTACCTACAACATTGCGACCACCACATTCCAGAATACGCTGATGCGTTTGTATGGACAGAGCGGAAGCAATCAGCTCCTCCAGAATCGCCTGAGCTCTTACAGCTTCAGTCACCTCACCGAGATTCTGGACCGGAAAACAGAACTCTCGGACCCGTATTTGTCAGATAATCTGAAGCGCGCCAGCTGGGTTATTTTCAACATTCAGGACCTGGACCCAGCGCTCCCCGAGTCTTACGCGCTGCGGCGCGTGCTGGCAGAACGCCTCGAACTGATCCGCGATAAAAAGGTTATCGTATTCGCGTATGACGCGCCCTATTACCTGGACGCTACCGAAATATCCAAACTTACCGCTTATTTCACGCTCTACAATAACAACCAATCCAGCTTGGACGTCGCCGCGCGAGTGCTGATGCAGGAAATCCAGGCTTCCGGTTCGCTACCAGTTTCCCTGCCTGCTGTCGGGTACAACCTGATTTTTGAGACTTCGCCTAATCCCGACCAGGTAATTCCCATCACGTTAATCCCAACGCGGGAAATGCCCACGCCCGAATCAGGGTCCCCAACCGGAGAGGCAACACCAATGCCACTCTTTGCGGTTGGCGAGACCGTTCAGATACAAGCTGGGGTGATCCGCGACAATAACCAGCACTTGGTGCCCGATGGAACCGTGGTGCAGTTCACCATCCGATTGGCGGGTGATCAAGCTATCATCGGGCAGCCTCAGGCTGTCACCAAGGACGGTTTTGCCTCGGTGGAATACCGCATTGAACGCGACGGTATTTTTGAAGTAACCGCCAGCAGCGAACCGGCAACCACTTCGGGGACGCTCATCCTGAATACCCAGGGCGGCTTAGCGCAGCTGATTATGCCAACCAGTACGCCCACGCTTGCTCCAAGCCCCACGCCCATTCCAAGCGCCACCGCGGAAGCGCTGCCCACGCCGGCGCCTGCAATCTCAGCAACTGGCAGTTTTCCTGGGATGGATGACTGGCTCCTGACAATCATGGTCATGTCGTTGGGCTTCGCGGCAGCCTTCGCGGCCGGGCGTTTCTGGTGGGGTTCGCGCCTCTGGGGCGCGCGCGCAGGTGTTTGCGCCCTGATTGGCGGGTTCGCGGCCTATCTGCTGCTCACATTGGGCTTGCCTTCGCTGGAGGGGTTGGTGAGAGAAGGCGGTACCTGGTTCATCGTAGAGGTCGCGTTGAGCGGCATGTTTGTTGGATGGCTGTGCGCTTTGATTTGGTGGTTCGCGAAAAAGACTGCCGCTCGGCCTGAATAATCCCCAATAGATAAGAAGTAGGCATTACGTTCGTCGGGGCAGGTAAGCGCCGCTATGGTTCTTCAATGCTAGGGGGGGGGGACCCAGCGAGTGCGGCAATCTGCCTGTCAGCTAATGCTCAGTTCCTGCGCTGCGACCTGTACCCTTTTGGGGCTCAGGATGACAAAAATTTCGCCGACTTACAAGTTGCGCAGTAGGGTAAGCAGCAAGCTGAGGAACCCCAAACCCGCCGAAATCGCGACCAAACGCCAATCAGCGTCACCCAATCGCTCAGCGCGTTTGGATCCGTTGGCTCCAAAACCCGCGCGCAAATGATTGGTGGTTTCGCCAGTAAGTGCCTTGAGAAAAGCGCGCACATCCGCCGGGCGGTCATCCGGATGCAGCTGCAGCGCCCACAGAACAGCTTCTTCCACTCTAGCGGAAATAGCAGGGTTTAGCGAGCGGGGCGATGGCAGACTTTTCGGGTCCAAAAAGCGGTCGCGCACATTCACAGGGGCTTGGTTGGTAAGCAGGTGGTACAGCGTTCCGCCGAAAGCGTAAATGTCCGCCCGCCGGTCAGTGTGCAGGCTGTCGCCCCCGTACTGTTCCAGCGGCGTATAAATTGCCGTGCCCTGCCCCTGCAAAATAGTGATGGTCACTTCGCCCGGGGCTAAAAACTTCACCAACCCAAAATCGACCAGTTTCACCAAGCCGGTGGGGGTAAGTTTCAGGTTGGAAGGCTTGATATCCCGGTGTACGATTGGCGGCTGCTGATTGTGCAGGTAATCCAGCGCGTCGGCTATTTGGCGCGCCCAATCCAAAACTTCTTCCTCGTCCAGGAACCGTTTTTCAGCCAGGGCTTTGGAAACAAGCGCGCGCAAATCATCCCCCGGGACGTAATCCATCACCAGGTAGTCATCAGCGTTGATTGAAAAATAGTCAGAAACCTTGGGCAGATTTGGGTGGTCCAGCCGCGCTAATACTGTTGCTTCCTTTAGGAACTGCTCGCGCGACTCTTCCAGCAAATTTGGCGGAAGAGAAACATCATAGGTAACCTGCTTAACAGCGCAGTAGCGGCCGCTGAGGCGCATATCTTCCGCCAGATAGATGCAGCCGTATCCGCCCTGACCGATGATGCGGTCAATGCGGTAGCGGTCATGCAAAATATCACCTTTGGCGGCATGAACGGGCATAGGCGCTTCCCTTTCCAAGATTATCCGCGCGCTTCCTGTTTCGGCGTATAGGAGCTTTTAGCGCGGGAACCACGAAAAATCGCGTGGGTTATAATACTGAATTATAGCGCATAAGTTTGAGGGGTTCGGGATGGAATTTGCTGTTCTTCTTGCTCAATCAGGTCCGCTTTCCGGGCAGCAGTGGTCAGTCAGCGGCACGCTGACTATCGGCCGGGACGAAAGCTGCGAAGTAGTTGTCCCCGACCGTCAGGTCTCCCGGCAGCACGCGCGCCTTTCGCTGCGCGAAAACACGGTATTCCTTGAGGACTTAGACAGTAAAAACGGCACCTATCTGAATGGGCAGCCCCTCACCACTCCGACGCAGCTGCGTGAGGGTGATGAAATCCGGGTAGCTTTTGCCCAAACCTTCCTGTTTCTCTCGTCCGATGCCACCTTGCCGCTTACAGAATTGCCTGGGGAGTACCTGCAAGCCTTCACCCTGCATCTGGATGAAACCGCTCGGCGGGTTTGGGTGCGCGGGGTGGAAATTAAGCCGCCCCTGTCCGCGCAGCAATTCAGTCTGCTCAGCGCGCTGTTCACAAAAAGCGGGGAGGTGCTAAGCCGTGAGGAACTCATCAGAGCGGTTTGGGGTGATGAAACCCCCTGGGTGACCGAACAGGCTTTTGACGCGCTTGTCCGGCGTTTGCGCGAGCGCATTAACCAAATTGACCCCGATTATGACTATATCGTCACGGTTCGGGGTCACGGGTTGCGTTTGGAAAATCAAGCGCACTAAGCGGGATTTTCTTTAGAGAAGTTGCGCTGCATGGAATAGCGCAGCGCTTCCCGGCTGATATCTTTCAAGCGAGCCAATGCTTCCGGCTGCTCATTATTCTTTTCCATCTGCCCAATCAGCTCGTTCAGTATCTGCAGGAATTCCGCGTCAATCGCGTCGCCGGCTTTCTCAAAAATTTGCCGACGGGCGTCTTCATTTTCTGCTTGCAGCAAAATCTCAATCATTTGCATGGCCGCTCCAGACTGGCTGGCTGCCTGTACCACCCCAACGACCCGCACCAGTTTCTCAAGCTTGACCTGATCATTTTCTGCCTGGGCATGCTCGGCGGCGTGATTGACCGCGTCCGCGAAAGCCTGGTCCACATGGGGCAGCGCTTTTTCGGTGGCTTCTTCAATGTTATCGGATTTGAGAATCTCATCCAACAGCGCCTGCGCCTGGTCCATTTGCGCCTTCAGGGCAGCATCTACCGCCGCAGTCAGCTGCAGCAATTTTCCGCGCAGGGTGGTCAGTTTTTCCTGTTCCTCTCCTGCGGAAGCGTCAATTTTCGCGCTCAGCTGCTCAAAGAAGCTGTAATCCAAGCCGCCGCGCGCCATCGTCACCAGCGTGGTCAGCCGCGCGTCAGAACCCGCGGATTCAATCATCAGCCCCAGCAAAGATTCGCGCGTCAGACCCTTCTGGCTGAGCTCCTGCAGGCTTTTGACAGCTGCCTGGGATTCGCGCGCTTGTTCAGCCAGCTGCTTTCCGTAGGATGAATGGTCCAGCATGCCGCGCTGCAAATTCACCAGGATTTCCACGCCTTCCTGATCGCCGCCGGCCGCTGATGCTTCCGCCAGGCGGGAAACAAGCATGAAAACCTGTTCATCAATCTTGCTGTCGTTCTGCGCGATCAGTTGCGGCAGGTTTTCTGGCTCAGCCGCGGCCAGCTGAGAAATCAGGGCCAGTTTTTCCTGTTGGGCTTTCATCATCTCAGGCGTGATGCCGTCCGCTTTGAGAATGGTTTCGAATAACAGCTGCTGGGTAAGCATTGTCTGCGGGCGGAACAGATATCCCTTGCGCTTTTCAGGCGGCAGAGTGTCCACCACTTTTTTAATCAGCGGACCGATAATTTTCTCTTGCTCCGGCACCGGCAGGTTTGCCTCCGGGGGAAAGTAGGTCAACAGCAGTTCCTTATCTGCGTCGTGGTACACGATCGGGGAAGGATAAACACCCTGATAATGGCAAACTGGACAATTAACCAAATTAGCGGAGCCCGAAAGGAGCTTTTCTTTGGCTTGGGGATCGCTGGTTAAATCAAATAAGCGGGTGATATCGGCTGTAATCGGGGTGCGGCAGCGCGGGCAAGCGACGGTTGTTTTCGGCATAAATGACTCTTTCCTTTTAATTTCAGTTCCCAGCATTATATCATCCACGCTCTCTGCATTGGCGTGCTGTATATCAGCGTTTTATTAACAATGATGTCTCCTATAGGCGCGAAAAATCACAGGATAGCTGCTTTCTTCTCACAGCGAGTCCCGTTTGCTTTTGCAAACAAATGGAACCCTTTGCGGTCTTTCCGGATTGCATACCCGCGCTGAACAAGGCTCGGTTGATTGACGTTTCCTCGATATTGTGATATTTAATTAACAGTTGTTAATCTTTCTTTAACACGAAAACCCAAGCAAGATATTTTCAGTTTTCTCCAAGCGGAGCCCGCGATAAACGCGAAGTCTTGGAAAATGCTTAATCCCAAACCATAAACTCCGTTTTGGAGGATAATGTTGAAACATAGCTAGCCACTATAGAAGGGAGTGAGAAATATTCATAAAACATCATTCACAGGACTTACTCATAAACAATTTGAAGTCTACTTTACTAAGGAGAATGTTTAGAATGAAAAAGTCGTTAATTTTTGTCTTCTCTATCCTCATCATCGCCTCGATGATGCTGGGCGCTTGCGCGAAAGCTGCTGAAGCTCCGGCTGAACAGCCCGCCGCTGGCGATAAACTGGCAGTCGGCATTGTTTTGCCGACCAAGGACGAACCCCGCTGGATCCAGGATGAAACCCGCTTCAAGGACGCGCTCCAAAAAGCCGGCTACACCGTGGAGATCCTCTTCAGCCAGGGTGATTCCGCCAAGGAAAAGCAGAACGTTGAAACCCTGATTTCCAAGGGCGTCAAAGTCCTGATCATCTGCCCGCACGACAGCGCCGCTGCCGCCGCTTCCGCTGAAGCCGCCCGCGCCGCCGGCGTGAAGGTTGTCTCTTATGACCGCCTGATCACCGACACCGAAGCAGTCGACTACTACG
>JAAZPN010000087.1 GCA_012797215.1 Chloroflexota bacterium
CCTGCAAATTGCGCGGGGGTCCTTCACGGTAATTATGGGGCCGTCCGGTTCCGGAAAGAGCACCCTGCTTCATTTGATTGGCGGTCTAGATTGGCCCACCTCCGGTTCGATACAGGTGGACGGCGAGGAGATTGCCGCTCTGGATGAGAACGCCCTGGCAGCTTACCGCCGCAACAAACTTGGTTTTGTATTCCAGTCTTTTAATCTTATTTCAAGTATGACAGCGGAAGAGAATGTTGGTTTTCCGCTGCGGTTTTCCGGAATTAAAGCCTCCCTGCGCAAAGAACGCGCCCGCGCAAAACTGGAGGAGGTTGGTCTGGCCGACCGCGTCAATCACAAACCCACCGAGCTTTCAGGCGGCCAGCAGCAGCGCGTTGCCATCGCGCGGGCGCTCATTAATAACCCTGTGCTGATTCTCGCGGACGAGCCCACCGGCAACCTGGATACCAGCAGCGGCACCGCCATTATGCACACACTGGTGGGCTTACAAAGAACAGGAAAGACAATTCTGGTCGCTACGCATGACCCGCGTATGCTCACTGTCGCTTCAGATATCATTTTCCTCCTGGATGGGAAACGCGTGAGCGAGGAACAATATCGTGAAACGATAGAAAAAATGACCTGGGAAAATGGAGAATGATGATGAAAAAACTACCTAACAAAATCGCGGCAGCCGTGCTTCTGCTGGCATTTCTTTTGGCAAATCTGCCGCTGCAGCGCGCAGCCGCTCAGGCCTCCCAGCCGCTGCTGTATATTTATTCGTACTCTCCGGGGCCAAACACCGCTGTTTCGCCGTGGGCACCCTTTGATTTCACCTTTGTGCTCGCGAATAAGAGCGAAGCTGTTGCGAGAAATCTGGTCATGACCTTTACCAGCGAGGACTTCATCCCGCTGAACGGCGGCGTGTATACCCTGAACAGCATCGGTCCTGAAGACCGCCCGGGAACAACCCTGCGTTTCCGCGTAAGTGATTACAGCACCTGGAAATATTCCGGCGTTATTAACGCCACTGCCAGCTACACAGATGATGCCGGCACCAGCTATTCCACCTCGTTTGTGTTTTATGTGGCCATCGCCCAATCCGCTGTAGCCGGCCCGACCAAAACCCCCACCCCCGGTCCTGCCACAAAGCCACAGCTGGTTATTTCGGGTTACAACACGGATGTGGACCCCCTGCAGCCCGGGTCAGCTTTTAAGTTGAAGTTGAAGATAACCAATGCCGGTGTGGCAGATGCCAGCAACGTTTCTTTGGTGTACGGAGGCGGAGTTTCTCTCGCGCCGAACGAACAGGGCACACCCCAGCCGGGAATCTCAGGTTCCACCGGCGACCTGACCAATTTCGCGCCGGTGGGCAGTTCCAATGTGGTCCTGCTGGGTGAGCTGCCGGTTGGCGCGTCTGTGGAAACAGAGCAGCAGTTTGTTGTTAACGTCAGCACCGTGCCCGGCGCCTACCCGCTCAAAGTCTCGTTGGTCTACAACGCTCCGGGCGGGACGCGCGCGGTGGACGACCAGCTCATCACGCTGTTGGTTTATTCCCTCCCGCAGCTGGAAATCAGCTTTTACCGCGACCCGGGCATGTTCTTTAATGGCTCGACG
>JAAZPN010000088.1 GCA_012797215.1 Chloroflexota bacterium
AGCAGCATGCTCAACATTGTTCCCAAAATAAAATACTCGGTAATCTCGCGGCTTTCCAGCTGTTTGAAGCGCGCGAGCGTTTTGAGCGTGCCCAACAAACCCAAACCCGTATAAATCCCCGAGACCATAAACACGCCAATCAACAAACGTTCCAGATAACCAATATACATCCCTGTGCGGGCTTCAGGCAGCTGCGTGTTTGCGTCGCCGGAGTCAGCGGCAGCGCCTGGGGCGTCGTCCTTTTTTATGCTCTCAAACGGCCGCAGCCGCAGCGAGCCGAGGACGTTTTTTATCAGGTGGCCGCTGACCCAAACCAGCCCGATCAGGCACACCATTCCCATGGCAATTCTGTTCCCCAGGCTCAAAGGCAGGCTGTGCTGCCCGATGGAAACCAGCAGTCCAATTAATGGGATGGGCGCGGCTGCCAAGCCAAACCCCAGCAGGATCAGATAGATAGACACAAAATGCAAAACCTGGTCAACGATGAAAATCCAGGCGCGGGAGAATTTCCAGAGGAACTTGAAGCGGTCAATCAGATAATGCGCCGCGAAAACGCAGAAAACTGCTAGCAGCGCGCGTTCATTCCATAAACCCCACAAGACCAGCAGCGCTGTGCTGGCTGCCAGGTGCACCACGCTGTGCCAAAATATCCCGCTGTTCCAGAACTTGCGCGGAATATGCTTACTCTGCTTGAGGGCAATCAGCGATTCCGGCTGGAGGATGAAGTCAGCCAGCAGATGCGCGAGGATGAGTATTGCCAGGGGTTTTAGCATTTGTCCTCCACAAGCAAAAAAGCTTCCTAATACGAAGCGCGGATTACTCCACCGGGCAGCAGCGCCGCAGCAAATACAGAAAAGTTTCTTCGGCATCCCGCACTAATTGGTAGTTTCCGCGCCGAAGCAGTTTACTGAAGTTCGCGATGGCATTCTCCGGTTCGATAATTTCCGCCTGTTTACCTTCCAAACTGTGATACAGGCGCAGATTGTCCCAATCTGGATGCGATTCTTTGAGGGCGACCGCCTGGTGCTGCAGCGCGGTGCGACTGGTGACGTAGCTCATGATGTAGAACAGAAAATGTTCAAAAAGCCTATTTTTCTCCGGCTGCTCGCTGACCGCAATGGCAAAACGGAATTTGCTGTGCTTCTGGCGGGTAAGGATTTCGTTGGTAGGTTTGCGTTTCAGCGCTTCCAGCGCTTCCGCCGCCAGCCAAATGGCTTCCCCGTTCACCAGCTCAGAATCCGCGCTTGCGCTGAGATCCACCGCGCCAAGCCCCAGCCCGACATACAACGGCACATTGCGCGCTCTGGACTGGTCATAAAGCGCTTTATATGCCTGAAAACCACTATCGGGATTTGCCAGGATGCCAAATATTTCATCCCCGGCGCGAACAATGAAAGGCGTCAGCAGCGTTTCGTGGTAGCGCTGATTTAACTCGCGCGCGATTTCCGGAAGCAGGCGCGCCTGGTGGCTGTCGCGGGAGCCAATCACATCCGCCTTAATACAGAACGCGTGGGGGTTTGTTTTTATTGTGTCCGTCATATTTCGAACCTTTGGAATCAGTTGTAACCCAATACTACCCGATTTTCAAGTATTTGTCAATAATACCGGTTATTCAGCCATTATTGTCCAGGTCAGAGAAACACTTTGATAAATTACTACCTGGTTTTCAGGTATTTCTTTCATCTACCGGGTAAACGAGCAGTATTTGAAAGGTTTTGCTCTCAAAAGTGGCGCGCTAAAGGATAGCAGCTTAAGCGCCGCCTTGCGGGTCATCCCCATTTGTTTCCTGCTGCCCAATGCCGAGCGCTTTCCACTTATTGGCATCTTTGCGCAAGCGGTGCAGCTCGCCTCCGCGCATGTGCAGCG
>JAAZPN010000089.1 GCA_012797215.1 Chloroflexota bacterium
CCCATAAGGGCGTCAACCCCGATGAGGTTGTCGCGGTCGGCGCGGCCATCCAGGCAGGCGTGCTGGGCGGCGAAGTGAAGGACATTCTTTTGCTCGACGTTACCCCGCTCACCCTCTCTATCGAAACTCTGGGCGGCATTGCCACCCCGCTGATTAAACGCAACACCACCATCCCGACCCGTGAATCGCAGGTCTTCTCCACCGCTTCCGACAGCCAGACCCAGGTGGAAATTCATGTGCTGCAGGGCGAACGCCCCATGGCGGCCGATAACAAATCCCTCGGCAAGTTCACTTTGGACGGCATTCCGCCCGCCCCGCGCGGCGTTCCCCAAATCGAGGTAGTCTTCGACATCAATGCCAACGGCATCCTGGAAGTGACTGCCAAAGACCGCGCCACCGGACGCAGCCAGAATATCACCATCACGGCTTCCTCTGGTTTGAGCGAAGCAGAGGTGGAAAAGATGCGCCAGGAAGCCGAAGCGCACGCGGACGAAGACCAGAAACGGCGCGACCTGATTGAAGCGCGCAATACCGCCGACAATGCCGTGTACAGCTCAGAAAAGACCCTGCGAGACCTGGGCGATAAAGTGCCCGCGGACATTAAAGCAAGCGTCGAAGCCTCGGTTGAAAAGGTCAAATCGGTGCGCGACCAGGATGACCCCGCGGAAATCAACCGCGAAGTGGAAGCCCTGATGCAAAACCTGCAGAAGGTCGGGCAGGCGGCGTATTCGCAGCAGCCCCCGCAGGATGAAAATCCGCAGGGCGGCTCCGGTCAAACCCCTCCGGATGAAGACGTGGTCGACGGAGATTTCACGCAAGCTTAAGCGCGCAAATACCACAACAGACACCCGAAAGGAAAGATTCGGGTGTTTGTTGACCCTGACATGGTGCTCTGATCATAATGGCAGCAAAAAGAGATTATTACGAAGTGCTCGGCATCCCAAAAACCGCCAGCCAGGACGACATTAAAAATGCCTTTCGTTCCCTGGCCAGGCAGTACCATCCAGACGTAAATAAAGCGCCTGATGCCGAAGAAAAATTCAAAGAGATTAACGAAGCCTACGGCGTCTTGAGTGACGCCGATAAACGCGCCGCTTACGATCGCTACGGCCCGGAAGGCGTCAACTACCAGGGCATGCCGGACTTTAGCAGCATGGACCTCTCGGATATCCTGGAGGGGCTGTTCGGTTTCGGCGGTTTTTCCGGGATGGGCGGGGCTTCACGCCGCTCTCGCAACGCGCCCAGGCGCGGCGCGGACCTGAGCTCGCGCTTGCGCTTAAGTTTTGAGGAAGCTGTGTTCGGGGTGGAAAAGGAAGTCGACATAACCCGGGACGAAAAATGCGCTGTTTGCAATGGCTCCGGCGTGGAGCCAGGCAAAAAGCCGGTCACCTGCAGCACCTGCAAGGGACAAGGCGAAGTCCGCCAGGTTCACCAGACTTTTCTGGGCTCAATGGTACAGGTGGGCCCTTGCCCGGTATGCGGTGGACGCGGGGAAATCATCGAAGACCCCTGCCACGGCTGCCGCGGCAGCGGCTTGGAACGCCGCACAGTCAAGCGCAAAATCAACATCCCGGCGGGAGTGGACAACGGCAACCAGGTGCGCGTCATTGGCGAAGGTCAGCCCGGAAGCAACGGCGGACCTAACGGTAATTTTTATCTGGAACTCGAAGTCCAGCCGCACCGTTATTTCCGGCGTAAAGGCACGGATGTGTTGTTGGACCTGGATATTAACGTAGCCCAGGCGGCTCTTGGAGATGAGATTACCATCCCTACCCTGGAAGGAAACGAAAAATTGCGCATTCCACCCGGCACACAGCCCGGAAAAGTCTTTAGGCTGAAAGATAAAGGTGTGCCAATCCTCAACCGACAGGCTAGCCGTGGGGATCAGCTCGTGACCGTAAATGTGCAAATCCCGACCCAGCTGACCGCGGAGCAGAAAAAACTGCTGGAGACGCTGGGAAAAAGCATGGGAACCGACATCAAAATCCAGGAACGCAGTTTTCTGGACAAACTCAAGGATGTGCTTGGTGGCTGACGAAAAAAAATCCTGGCTGGAGGTCTCTTTGCAGTGCAGCGGGGAACTTGCTGAAGCGGTCGCGGAAGTCTTCGCGCGCTATTGCCCCGAAGGCGTGGTCTTGGACAATATCACGCGCTACGACGCCGAAAAGCACGAGCACATTCCAACCGGAATGATGCGCGTGGCGGCCTACCTCCCGTTGGATGACGAACTGGAAAGCAAAAAACGCAGCCTGGAGGAAGCGCTTTGGTACATGGGAAGAATCGTCCCCCTGGCTGCGCCTGAATTCGTCAGCATCGCAGACCAGGATTGGATGACAGTCTGGAAACAAAATTATCAGCCTCTGCGAATTGGCAAGAGCTGGCTCATCCTGCCTGCCTGGCTGGAGGTCCCCGAAGGTGAAACGCGCCGAGTGGTTCGGATCGACCCTGCCATGGCGTTTGGCACCGGCACGCACCCTTCCACGCAGTTGTGCCTGCTCGGCGTGGAAGAATACGCGCTTGGAGCCGAAACGGTCATCGATTTGGGCTGCGGGTCAGGCATCCTCAGCATTGCCGCGCTCAAGCTGGGTGTCCGGCATGCTTTAGCCGTGGATATTGACGAGCAGGCGGTTATTGCCACGCTGAATAATGCCCGCATCAACGCAATCGGGGACGAATTGGAGGCGGAGCAGGGTTCCCTGGCGGACATTCTGGCAGGGAAATACGCCCTCAAACAAGCGCCCCTGGTGCTTGCCAATATCCTCGCGCCGGTGCTCGTCCGCCTTTTTGACGAAGGACTCGCGCGATTAGTCGCCCCAGGCGGCAAACTGGTGCTGGCGGGAATTCTCGAAAATCAGGCGGAGGATGTGCTCTCGGCAGCCCGCGCCCAGGGCATGGACCTTATCGCGCGCTACCAGCAGGAAGACTGGGTTGCGCTAGTAGTAGCTTAAAGCCATCATTATCTCCAAAATAAAGATTCATCCCCTCAATATTTGAGGGGATGGGTTGCTTAAAGACCCCAATCTCTTTATACTTCAGTTAAGCAGAAAGGAGGCACGCATGGCAGTCATTACCATGTCACGTGAGCTCGGCACTGGCGGTGGATTAATCAGCCAGATGGTCACAAATTCCTTAAACTATCACCTGGTGGATAAAGAAACAATCGGTAAAGTTTTGTCCCAATTCGGCATGGTTTCGTTTAATAAAGTTTACGATTCCACCCACAACGTCTGGTCGCTGTTCGACAGCGATTACCGCGACCTGGTTAATCAGTTAAACAAGACCATCCTCGCATTCGCAAAGCACGATAACACGGTCATCATTGGGCGCGGTGGGTTTGTGGTTCTGCAGGAATATCAAAACGTAATCAACGTGCTCCTGCGCGCACCGTTGGAACACCGCATTCGCAACGCGATGCAGACAGAACAAATTTCAGATATTCTGGAGGCCGAAAAGATTGTTCGGCACAGCGACGAAGTCCGGGAAAGCTTTTTGCAGACCTTCTATAATGTCAGTTCAAACGCCGTGCAATATTTCTCACTGGTCATCGATACCAGCCGCGTTCCGCTGCACCTGGCCGCCCGCTGGATTATGGAAGCGGCGCAGGAAATTGACAAGAAAAAGATACCCCCGGAACGCAGTTCGTTAAAGGCGGAGGTGGATCCCGTGCTGGTAAAAGCCGTTTCGAATGTGTTGCAAAATAAAGAAGGATAAATTCGGCTCAATAAAGGATAATAAAGCGCAATAGCGCGCCAAAGA
>JAAZPN010000090.1 GCA_012797215.1 Chloroflexota bacterium
CGGACTGCATAAAGAAGCCGTTCTTGGTCCCGCTGACGTAGGCGTTAGTCTGGTAATCCGCGGTGACGATGCCCTCGGTGGAGACCACATCCCCGGGATCGGGCTGCTGGTGCCGCTGCCCTGAATTTCAGGGATTGGAGTGAAAGCGTCGCCGCAGCCATAAGCAACGGTGAAGGAGAAGCTGTAGTTGCTTTCCATCGCGTCGGGCGGGTCTTCGGTGTCGTCATCGGTAACCTGCGCCGCGTAGACTTCCACCAGGCAGGTCTCGCCGGCGGTAAAGTCCTCAACCGGGTTCAGGGTGTAGACCGGGTCGGCGTCCGTCACAACTGCGTCGTGCGTGCTGGACTGGGTGCAGGTAATCGAATACCAGAACTCACCGAGGGTGACGGGCTCGGAGAAGGTGATGGTGATATCACCATCCGCCGCGATTTCCCCACCGTTGGCGGGGAAGGTGCTGGCGACGGAGGGGGCGGTTTCCGTAGATGGGAAGCAGTTGGTGGTATGTGAACCCAGGTATGTAAAAGTGTCCTGTGCGAAACCATTCCACTCATCGGCGGGATCAAAGGCATCGCTCTCAATGGGATCCCCTTCGCAGACTGTTTCCATCCGCGTCAGCGTGTGCTCCACGGTGGTTATCGGCTCCGTGCCCCAGAACGTGCCCGGGTCAAAACCAACCTGACCAATCACGTCCACAAAGGAATTGTCTGATACCCTCTGCAGGGCTACTGCGTCATCACCATTATAATAAGTTACAGTGGAAGTTATATCCGCCTGGTCTAGAATCGCCTGAACAGCTGATGCGTTGGCAATGACGTATACATCACCATCAGCAATAAGGGTTTCTGTAGCCCAGGTCAATGTACTCGATGGGGTGCTGCTCCCGTTTGAGTATAAGATCACTTTATACGCTTGAAGGTCTACCGCCGCTCCGGTGCCGTTGTAAATCTCAAGCGCCTTATTATTGCTCGAACCTTCAATGTATTCGGAAAAAAATAAACCAGCCGCGCCTGCTGCTTTAACAGGTTGGGCTGGCTGCATTCCTAACATTCCCAGGAGGATTGCCATTACCATCAGTAAATGAATTGCTTTAAGCCTTGGAACCATCGTTTCTCCTATTCAGTTATTGTTGACAAGATAAGAATACCCCGTCTCATCTATATTATATTGTAGAAAACTGGGTTTTGGGGGTTGTTCCGACGATTTCAGACAGCCATTGTTCTTGGTTAAGTAATCGGATAGGTGCGTTTGTGTGCTGCAAGTCTTAAACAAAAATTGCTACACATCTGACAGACCTGTTTCAAAACAGACTTTCATCCCTCAGCCGAAAACTCCGTCGATGCAGCGCGCACTCCCCCATCTTTGCAATCGCGCGGCGGTGCGCTTCCGTCCCATAGCCTTTATTGCGCGCAAAGCCGTAACCCGGAAAACGTGCTTCCTCCGCCCGCATGCGCGCGTCCCGCGCGGTCTTGGCTAATATTGAGGCGCAAGCAATCGAGAGTGAGCGCTGGTCGCCCTTCACCAGCGCGGTTTGGGGCAGCGTTTTTTCCGGCAGCCGGAAGTAATCTATAAGCAAATGCTCGGGGGTCAGCGCCAGCGCGTCCAGCGCCCGGCAGAACGCTGCTCTGCTGGCGCAGGCAATCCCCAGGCGGTCAATCTCATCCGCTTCCGCCCAGCCCAGCCCCCAGGCAGCGCTCGCGGCTCTAATCCTTTGGGCCAGTTCTTCTCGCGCCTCGGCGCAGAGCTGCTTGGAATCCCGCGCGCCTGCCAGCGCCGCCGTTATCCTCTCAGGCTCAGCTGGCAGCACCAGCGCCGCGGCAAACACAGGCCCCGCCAGCGCGCCGCGTCCGGCCTCATCCAGGCCAGCCACGCAGCGCAAGCCTCGCGCCCACAGGGGCTGTTCAAATTCGAGGTTCGGGTTTTCGGGGATTAACGCGGGGTCAAAGCGCACGCGCACGGTACCCCCCCCGGCGGGCGTTCGCGCGGATTTTCCAGAGATCCCGCAGCAGCGCGAATGCGTCGCGCAGCGGTTTGATGCGGCTGCCCGTGCCGTAGGTCCAGGTGACGGGCACTTCCTGCACGCGGAAGCCGTTTTGCTGGGCGGCGGCCAACACTTCCACGTCAAAGCTCCAGCCGTCCATCGTTTGCAGTGGGAAGAGCGCCTCGGCGGCCTTCGCGCTGAAGCACTTGAAGCCGCACTGCGTGTCCTGTATGCCCGGCAAAACCCACCAGCGCACCAGCAGGTTGAACACGCGCCCGCTCCAATGCCGATAGATTGGTTCGCCTATGCGCAGCGCGCCTGGGGCCTCGCGCGAGCCGATGGCGACGTCCGCGCCGGCTTGGATTGCATCCAGAAAGCGAGGGGTTTGCTCCACCGGCACCGAAAGGTCCGCGTCCGCCATGTAACGACAGTCGCCGCGCGCGGCCAGCATGCCCACTTTCACGGCGTTGCCTTTGCCAGGCGCTTCCAGGCTGAGCACGCGCAATTCGGGCAGCTTCTCCTGCCAGGCGCGCGCCAGCGCGGCAGTTTCGTCTTTGCTGCCGTTCTCGACCACTAACACCTCGCAAGGGTAGCTTTGCGCGCGCACAAAAGCAGCCACGCGCGCAAGCGTTGCGGGCAGGCGCAGGGCTTCGTTGTGGGCGGGGATGATGATGGAGAGGAAGGGAGTTTCCACGGGTGTCTTTGACTTAGTACGTCTGGGCGGCAGGTCGGGGTGGGCGGACTTGAACCGCCGACCTCTGCGTCCCAAACGCAGCGCGCTAGCCGACTGCGCTACACCCCGGTGGATGAAAAGTATACTGCCAAGCGGGCTTGCGCGTCAAGCAAGCGGGGGCCTCCTTTTGTCGTCGCGAGCGTTATTTTTCGTCATCGCGAGCGCAGCGCGGCGATCTGCCTTTCAGCTCTTTTTAGTCATCTTGAACGCAGTGAAGGATCTTTCTGTTTTCCTGTTCTTGCGTGGTAATAACACTGGCGGGAACAAGAGCCCATCCGCGCAAAGAGGACGACGGCGCGAAGATGAAAAGATTCTTCGCTTCGCTCAGAATGACAACGTGCCTGTTCGAACGTCTCGTCATTGCAAACCCTTCCATTCGTCATCGCGAGGAGCGGAGCGACGCTTGTGCCCGTCACATTGCGGACGGGTATGGCGATTTCACTTTTACCATATCTTCGGTCTCGCTTCGAAACGCGACGATTTGCCTTTTTCCAATCAGGCAGATTGCCACACCGTTTTGCCTCAAACCTGGCTTGGTTGGCTAAATACATGATGGCAAAACGGTTCGCAATGACGAAAAATAAGTATCATGGCGAGCGTTTCCGTTCGTCATCGCGAGCGCAGCGCGGCGATCTTCCTGTTCGCACACCTTAGTCTGCGGGTCGCAGCGCGGCGATATCCCTGTTCGCACACCTTCGTCTAAACGTCACAGCACAGCGATACCCTAACAGGTACGCTATCTCCTGGAAGCAACCCGGGAGATTGCTTCAGTCGCTGCCGCTCCTTCGCAATGACGAAAACTATGCCATCGCGAGCGTTTCCGTTCGTCATCGCGAGCGCAGCGCGGCGATCTGCCTTTCAGCTCTTTTTAGTCATCCTGAACGCAGTAAAGGATCTTTCTGTTTTCCTTTTCTTGCATGGTCTCCCGACCACGCAAGGCAGTTGACCAACAGGTCTCCAAACTGAAAGGGAGACCTAAATGTCAAATAAGGGGGGGTCCCCCCCCCCCCGCGCGAAGATGAAAAGTTTCCTCGCTTCGCTCAGAATGACAAGCCTGCGGGTGCAGACAGCTTCATTACCATAACTATCTGGGCAAACTCTTCAGCCTCGCTAATCACTGCGAAGATCCACGCAAGGAAAAAAAAGCCGTCCCAGGCGCAAAAAGAGAGCATCCTCGCAGTGGCCGGGAGTATAATCCCGCGTATGGAAAAAAACAGGCGGGTTGCTCTACTTATCTTTGCGGCGCTGCTTTCCACACTCCTGAGCGCCTGCGCATCCGAACTGAAAACCCCGCCGCCCCAGCTTTCCTTCTCCTTGCCCAGCGCCACCCCACTGCCCCAAGCCGCCGTCCA
>JAAZPN010000091.1 GCA_012797215.1 Chloroflexota bacterium
GCTTGAACGCATGCGGGGCAGACCTTGCTTGTATCTATCCACGAGCGTCCGGGCATAGCGGGCCAGCAGCCACTGCGATTGATTACTGTAGTAACCAAAAGCCGCCCGGAACGACCCAATCAAGAGGTCGGTCAGTTGCAGCAGTTGGCAGTCGCCATAAGGCTGGGCGTCCTGCGCGTTGGGGTCACTGGCGCGGTCGTCAATTAAATCCGCCTGGTCGGCCACGCCGCAATAGCCGCGCAAGCCCGAAAGGCGCGCCACCACGCGCTGACGGTCGATGTGGCGGCCTTGATGCAAGTAGCCATCAAAGTGAAATCGCGTCACGCAGACCGGATTTTCGGAGCTGAACAGGTAGTGCAGCCCGCCCTTGAAGCCGAAGCGGAATGATGTTTCCACCTTGCTGGTTTCATCAGGGTAATGCAGCATCTCCGCGTGGTTATCCCGCTCGCGAAAGATGATGAACTTGAGCCCGCAAGCCTGCTCATCCAGCAATTGATGGGCTTTTTCCCGCTCGCCGCGCGCGCCAGTGTAGTAATAGTAGCGGATATGCTTGCTTTCTGAGCGCATGAAACCCAACGCGATGCTCAGCCAGGCTTCCGCCAGGTCGCGCTTGGCGCCCGGCCGGTTTATCTTTTTAAAGCTGATTTTGTGCGGATACCCCACCTGCTCCCGCGCGGCTTGCAGGTAAGCTAACAGCGCTTCTTTTTGGGTGACCGGCACCAAGAGCATGCCGTGCCAGTACCCATTGCGGGCAGATTCGTCATGATAGAGTTCATAGGACTGCGCGCTGTTCTCGTTTTCCATAGCGTCTCTCTGGCATTTTACCGCAACTGTGCCGACATTCCACAGACCTTGTGTATAGCCAATGCAAGAATCTTTGTACAACCAATTTTCAGGTAAAATAAATAAGTTCTATTTATTTTATGCTGACCCGGGACGGGTTGTCTTGTCTTTTCTTTTTTCACCACTAGGTGAATGACCGCTTTTTCGCACAATCGAACAGGAGCTTACTTCATGAAAACCGTTGTTGCGGGTGCCCTGGGGGAATGCGTCCACGTTGCCGGCGTGATGAATTTTCTCAATCTGGCCGAGATTGCCGGCTGGCGAACCGTCTTTCTTGGTCCTGCTGTGCCCATCGAAGAATTCTTGCGCGCCGCGCGGGAAGAAAATGCCGACCTGGTCGGCGCTTCGTACCGCCTGACGCCCGAGACAGGCGAGCGCCTGCTTGGTGAATTCGCGGAAGCCGCGGATGAACTGCGCCAGGCCGGCGCGCGCTTTGTCTTTGGCGGCACCCCACCGGTGGCGGAGCGCGCGCGCAAACTGGGCTTTTTTGAGCGCGCCTTTGACGGCAGCGAGCCCCCCGAAGAAGTGCTCGCCTTCCTGCGCGGAGAGACCGCCAACCGCGACAATCCAGCCAGCTATCCTCAAACCACCCTGGAACGCGTTGCCTGGAAAGCCCCCTACCCTTTATTGCGCCACCACTTTGGCCTGCCCACCATGGAAGCCACGCTGGACGGCATTGCCC